>SSHD01000057.1 GCA_008017255.1 Acinetobacter sp. | reverse complement strand
TGCAAATACGCCTTATGCTAAATTAATGAAAACTAAAACAGTTAAGCCTACCTAAAATGAAATGTCCAAACTGTCAAACCGAAGTGCTGAGCGAAAACATTAATATTCAAACCGATATGGGCAAATGTCAGTCTTGTCAGCACTTATTTCATGTTTCTGAACACTTCGATGCCGCAAGTTTTCCTTTTGAGCTGAATCAGCCCCCTGCTGGTGCTTGGTATAAAAACGACATGCAAACCATAAAGCTCGGCGCAACTATGCGCAGCCCTGTCGCTTTCTTTTTAGTGCCCTTTATGTTGATTTGGTCGGGTGGGTCATTGGGCGGCATTTATGGGACGCAAATTGCCAGTCAAAACTTTAACCTCATACAAAGTTTGTTTGGCATTCCTTTCTTGCTTGGAACATTGGTTTTAGGTTTTTTTACCCTGCTTACGCTGTTTGGTAAAGTGGAACTCACCGTCGATCGTCAAGGCGGCAAAGTGTTTACTGGCATTGGCAAGTTAGGCAAGTCTAAAACCTTTACTTGGCAGGAAGTCACGCGCATTCATAAAAGTCGGGAAGTGAATTCTACACGCAAGCAACAAGGGCAAATTGTGATAGATGCTGCACAGCCGATTCGTTTTGGTTTGGGGCTTTCTACCGAGCGCCGTTACTATGTTTTTCATGCGCTGAAAAAGATTCAAAGCCAATATAAGCCTGAGAGAAGGTAAAAAATTAGCTAGAATATCCTACTCAAAAATAGACTTTATTTTATGATTTTGTTTAAAAAATATCGTAGTATAAGAAACATTTTACGTTATTATTCTAATCACAATGCAAAAATATTCAGTTAATCAGCATCTAATTGAAACCTTATTAATTTGGGTCAAATCGGGGGAAATAGCCATACCCGAAATCCAAAGACCGTTTGTTTGGGACAGCTCAAAAGTTCGTGATCTAATGGATAGCTTGTATCAAGGTTATCCGATTGGGTACGTGATTGCGTGGAGAAATCCGAACGTAAAGCTTAAGGATGGAAGTTTCAGCGAAGGCAAAAAAGTATTGATTGATGGTCAACAAAGAATTACCGCACTGACCGCTGCAATTTTAGGTCAATATGTCATTAATAAAAATTATCAACGCATAAAAATAAAAATTGCCTTTAACCCACTCGAAGAAAAATTTGAGGTGCAAAACCCCGCTATTTTAAAAGACAAAACTTGGTTACATGATATTGCTGACGCATTTTCGGGGAAAGTGAGTTTGCTCAAATTAGTACGTGATTATTCCACGCTTAACCCTGAAATTGACGAAGACTTAATTGAAAATTCTTTTTCGCGGCTTATTAGCATTGTTAAAAAACCCATCGGAATGATTGAATTAGCACCCGAATTGGACATTGAAACGGTTACAGAAATTTTCATCCGTATCAATTCTAAAGGTGTGGTCTTAAGTCAGGCAGATTTTGCCATGAGTAAAATTGCTTCAGACACTGAGAATGGTGGTAACGAACTACGCAAAGCCATTGATTATTTTTGTCATTTAGCCATTGCACCCGATTTTTATAAGCATATTGTCGATAATGACAAAGAGTTTGCTGAAAGTGATTATTTCAAAAAAATGTCGTGGCTCAAAACCGAAAACGAAGATTTATATGATCCGAGCTACAATGATTTAATCCGTGTTGCATTTACCTCTCAATTTAATCGAGGACGACTTTCGGACTTGGTAAGTTTGCTTTCAGGCAGAAATTTTGAAACCCGAACTTTTGAAACTGAAATTGCAGAACAATCTTTCCAAAAATTGAAATATGGCGTGAATAATTTTATCAACGAAACCAATTTCAAGCGTTTCTTGATGATTGTCAAATCGGCAGGTTTTATTTCGCCCAAGCTAGTTCGTTCACAAAATGCCCTTAATTTTGCCTATATCGTGTATCTAAAATTAAAAGAGCTTGGGGTCAATTCTATTGAAATTGAAAGTTTTGTCAAAAAATGGTTGGTGTACTCAATTTTAACAGGGCGATATTCGGGCTCACCTGAAAGTACATTTGATTTTGATATTAAACAAATTTCTCAAAAACCATTTGCAGATTATTTAAAAGAAAAAGAAGATGGTGAACTTTCCGATGCTTTTTGGAATGCCTCTTTACCACAAAGTTTAGACACCTCCGTAGCAAGCAGTCCATATTTCCATGTATTCCTCGCTTCGCAAGTCAAAGCAAACGATAAAGGCTTTTTATCAAAAGATGTTTTGGTCAGTGACTTGATTTCATTACGTGGTGATATACACCACTTATTCCCCAAAGATTATTTAAGTAAGCATGGCTTAGATAGAGGAAAGTACAACCAAATCGCAAACTATGTTTATATGCAATCTGAGGTCAATATAAAAGTGGGTAATAAACCACCTAAAGATTATTTTGAAATCATCAAAACACAAATACAGGATAAAAATAGACAAGTTAGTGGTCTTTCAACCGAACAAGACCTTTTAGATAATCTTAAAATGAATTGTGTCCCAACTGAAATCATAGATATGAATATCAGCGATTATCAGGACTTTTTAACCCTAAGACGGAAACTTATGGCACAGAAAATAAAGACATATTACTTCTCATTATAACTATCATGATGGGCTGTTCAGCATATAAGAAATGCGTCACGTTCTGTCGCTATACAAGTTTACAGCGATAGATTCCAGACAAATCTATGCTACTTTATCCCTATCCAAAAATAGGGATTTTTTCATCCATGACCGTGCGCTTTTTTCATACGTCAGACTGGCACTTGGGGCAGTATTTCCATAACCACCCACGTCACTATGAACATGAGCAGTTCCTTGCATGGTTACTCGAACAAATCAAACAAAAACAACCACATGCCCTACTTATAGCGGGCGATATTTTTGATGTACTCAACCCAAGCTCGCAGGCGCAAAAACAACTCTATCAATTCCTCGCCGATGCGCATGACATTGCACCCCACATGCAAACTTTAATGATTGCAGGCAATCACGACTCAGGCTATCGCATTGAACAAGTCGAACCGCTTTTAGAAAAATACCATGCCAAAACCGTTGGGGTGATGCAAAAAACCGCCGATGGAACGCTCGACCTAGATCGGTTGATTTTGCCGATTTACGATGCCGAAAAAAATATTGTGGCGTGGTGTCTTGCACTGCCCTTTTTGCGCTCGGCGGAAATCACAGGCATCAACGAACACACCAACAACAGCCAAACTGCCATTGCTTACATTCATCAACAGCTGATAGCAGAAGCCAAACGGCGCAAAACCGCAGATCAAGCCTTAATTTTAATGTCGCACGCGCACATGCAAGGCGGCGAAACGTCTACTTCCGAGTCGGAACGCCCGATTATTATTGGCAATGAAGAAGCGCTTTCCACCAGTTTATTTGATGAAGCGATTGATTATGTGGCGCTTGGGCATTTGCACAAACCGCAAAAAGTCGGGCAACCGCATATTCGCTATAGTGGCTCGCCCATTCCACTATCCTTTAGTGAAATAAACTATAAACATCAAATTGTTGAAGTGACGATTGACCCATCCCAAGCGCAAGATAACTTGCAATTTGAAGCCATTAGCATTCCACGCAGCGTAGAACTGCATAAAATTCGTGGTGAATTAACTGAGGTGATGCAACAGCTGAAAAACTTGCCGAAGAATGTCATCGAGAATTTAGAGCAACGTGAATATGTCGAAATTGAATACCATACCGACACCCCGCCGCCGCCGAATTTACGCCAACAGCTGGAAGATGCCCTGCCCAAAGACCGCTATCGTTTGGTGCGCATTTCCAGACAATATTTAGCCACAGAAAAGAGCAGTGAAAGCAAAGCAAGCATCAACCTAGAACCGCCTACGCCCGAACAACTGTTCCAACAACTGTGGCACAAAATGGGCTATCAGGCAGATGTTGAAGTGACGCAAGACTTTCATAGTTTGGTACTCGCAGCCAAGCAGCAACTGGCAGATGAAAAGCATAAGGGCTAGGCATGAAAATTTTATCCATTCGACTGAAAAATTTAGCCTCGCTGGCAGGTGAACACTATATAGATTTTGAAGCTGAACCGCTTGCCAGTGCAGGACTGGTGGCGATCGTCGGTAAAACTGGCGCAGGCAAATCGACCATTTTAGATGCCATGTGTCTGGCCCTGTTTAATCAAATCCCAAGACTCAAAGGCAGTGATGGAAAATTGACCGATATAGATGGTTCGGAGCTATTGACCAACTCTCCCCTCACCGTATTACGTCGTGGTACGGCGCATGGGTTTGCCGAAGTGTGTTTTGTAGCGCAAGACCAAAAACAGTATTTGGCACGTTGGGAAATTAAACGTGCCCGCGAAAATGTGAATGGTAAATTGCAAAACGTACAGCGTTCGGTCACATGCTTAAGCGATGGTGTGGTACTGGCCGATAAAGTCAAAGCAGTTGAAACCCAGTTACAGCAAATAACCCAGCTCAGTTTTGAGCAATTTACGCGTGCGGTACTGTTGGCGCAGTCCGAAGTCACGGCATTTTTAAAAGCACGGGACAATGAACGTGGTGAACTGTTGGAGTACCTGACCAATTCCAGTATTTTCACTAAAATTGGGCAACTGGCATTTGAAAAAACGAAAGAAATTGCCAATCAGCGCAAGCAACTAGAAAGTGTGCTCGGGCACATCGAACTGCTGTCTGATGATGCCGTAGCAGAACTGAGTGAACAATTACAACAGTCCAATCAACAACATCAAACCCTTAGTGCAGAAAAAGCCACGTTTGATAAACAATTACAATGGTTTGAGCAACAGCAAAAGCTACAAAGTGAAATTGTACTCAAACAACAGCAACACGACATGCAGCGAATCGCCCATGAAAAATTAGCGGCTGATCGTCAACAACTTGCACAATTAGAAACTTTTGCCGACATCCGCCCTGTGGTATTTCAGTTACAGCAAATCGAACAACATTTGCAGCAACTTGCACCGCAAATTCAGCAACAGCACAACAGTTTTACTGCATTAAGTGCGCAGTTTGCAGTGCAAAAAAAACAATTTAGCCAAACGGAAACTGCCCTGCATCAGCTGCAAGATTTTGAACAACAGCATCAACATGAACTGACGCAGCTGCGTAAATATGTGCAAGAGCGTGAATATATTAGCGAAGACTATAAAAAAACCCAGAGCAAACTGACTCAACTCGACAGCCAAAAAATACCGCTGATAGATCAACAGCAGCAACTCGAGCAAAGCATGCAGCATCTGTCTGAACAACACAAAAATTGCACCGAACAACTGCAACACAGCAGCCAGTTTGCACCCTTAGATCAAGGCTTAAAGGCACATGTGCAGCAGTTGCAACAGTTTATTCAGCAGTATCAAAAAGTCGAAAGCAGTTTAGGTAATATTCAACGGGCTCAGACCAAACTTGCACAAAATCAGACTTTGCAACAGGATTTAATTCGCCAGTTTGGTACAGCGCAACAGATAGAAACACAACTGACACAGCAACAGCAAACACGAGAACAACAGCTCACACAGCTCAATCAACTGGATTTAATAGCGCAAAATTTACAGCATTATTTCGAGCTAAAACAAGAAATTGAAAACATCCATCCGCAATTAAAACGCTTCGCTGAGCAACAGCAAACGCTAGAGCAAGAAACACAAAAAACCGAAAGCGAATTTCAATCCGCAAAAACTGAACGGGAAAAATTACAACAAATTTTGCAGCAACAGCGCTTATTGCATGCAGAAAATATTGAACAGCTACGTGCCGAGCTGCAACACGGCGAAGCCTGCGTGGTCTGTGGCAGCACCGAACACCCTTATCGTGATGATGCAAGTCC
>SSHD01000046.1 GCA_008017255.1 Acinetobacter sp. | reverse complement strand
TTGGTAAAGTCAACAATCAAAATTGCATTTTTCGCTACCAAACCAATCAACATAATCATCCCTAACATAGTGAAAATATTCAATGAATTACCTGTAAGTGCCAAAATTAGCATTACCCCAATCATCGCCAACGGAATTGAAAACAATACTACAAATGGATATACAAAAGAATCGTACAACGATACCATTACCAAATAAACTAAGATAATAGCCGCTAACAAAGCAATACCTAATGTACCGAAACCTTCTTGTTGGTTTTCCATATCACCACTCCAGATGTAATCTACTCCTGCGGGTTTATCTTTACCATCCATAAATTGATCTGCCCATTCGTTTGCAACATCTCCTACAGGTCTTCCTACCGCTTTAGCTTTCACTTTTACAGACGGAGATTTGTCTCTACGTTCTAGTAAACTAGGCCCCGAACCCATTTTAACATCAGCAAACTGGCTCAAACGAATTTGCTGTCCTTGAGAATTAGTAAAAATTAAATTCTTAACATCTTCAATAGATTTTCTGCTATTATCAGCAAAACGAATATTAATGTCATATTCATATTCTCCAGCTTTAAATTTTCCGTCTGTATTACCGTTGAATGCTGTTTGCATTGCTTGCCCTACACTCGAAAGATTTAAGCCCAAAGACGCCATTTTATCTCTATCTAAATTTACCTGAACTTCTGGATTACCTGTATCCGTAGATAACTCTGCATCTACCGCACCCGGAACTTTTTTCAATAAATTTAAAATTCTTGTTGCTTCTTTTACAGCCGTAGCATTATCAGGAGCGGTAACTACCATTTCGATTGGAGCTCCATTAGCACCCATTATACCAATAGGAGCGGTTTTAAATTCAACTCCTGTAAATTTTTCTTCTAAAGCTCTTTTTACTTTTGCAGATTTAATATCTGTGCTTTCAGAACGCTCAGATTTATCTGTTAAATTTACCTGAACTTCAGATTGATAAGTAGTTGCTTGTATGCCTCCAAAACCAGTAGATTGTTGACCAACAGTGGTAATTAAATCTACCACATCTTTATCTTTTCTTAAGAATTTTTCGACTTCTAAAGTAATTTGGTTTGTTTTTTCGATGGTTGCATCTTTTGGCAATTCCATTTGAACCAAGAACTGTCCACGGTCTGTTTTCGGGAAGAATTCTCCACCAATATAACCGAATTTCACTAACATGAAAGACATAATCAAAACAACAAATGTAACGACAACTGTAAATACTCTTCTGAAAGTAGTTTTAAGAGACCACTCTAATAATCCTGTAATCCAATGTGTAAAGTTATCTAATTGTTTTTCGAACCAAAGAATGAATTTTTCAAAAGCATTTTTACCTGTAAGATGTTGTAATTTTCCAAATCTTGATGACAACCAAGGTATAATGGTAAAAGATGCCAACAATGATAATAATGTTGCAATAACCACGGTTACACAGAATTGTGCCAAGATATTAGCTACAAGACCTGTACTCATCGCAATTGGCAAGAATACTACCACAATTACCAAAGTAATAGCAGCAACGGTAAAGCCAATTTCCGCAGCACCATCATACGCTGCTCTAATTTTGCTTTTTCCCATTTCCATGTGACGATAGATGTTCTCTAGAACCACAATCGCGTCATCTACCAGAATCCCCACAACTAACGAAAGTCCTAATAAACTCATCAAGTTTAGGGTATATCCCATGAGATACATCCCAATAAAAGCTGCAATTAATGAAGCCGGAATAGAAACCATTACAATAAATGCATTTCTAACACTATGCAAGAACAATAACATTACAATAGCCACCAAAACAATAGCTAAGAATAAATCGAAAATAACGTGATCTGCAGATTCTAATGTAAAATCTGTAGTATCATTTACTACTTTTAATTTTACCCCTTGAAGTTTATATCCATCTTCTACTGTTTTTATGGTTTCTTGAATACTTTCTGAAACCGCTACAGCATTAGCATCAGATTGTTTTTTAACCTGCATTAAAATAGTAGGAAACTGGTTGAATCTCGCTAATTTTTCAACATCTTTTTGAGCATCAAAAACGGTTGCTACATCAGAAAGACGAACTTGAGCTCCGTTTTTATTCGAAACCACAAGATTACTCATTTCAGCTACAGATTTATATTTACCAGATAATCTAATGGTAGATTTATTAACTCTAGTTTTTAAACTACCTGTAGGGAAATCTAAGTTTGAAGTAAGGATTGCTTGTTGCACTTCGCCAATAGAAAGTCCGTAACCTTGTAATTTTTTATCATCAATATTTACCTGAATTTCTCTCTCTTGTCCACCAACAAGGTCAACTTGTGCTACACCATTTACACGAGAGAAAATTGGTTCTATTTTTTTGTCTAAAAGGTCGTAAAGTTCTTTATTATTTAATTTATCAGACGAAATACTCATGGTGATGATAGGCAAATCATCCAAAGAGAATTTATTAAGAGAAGGCGCATCTACATCATCTGGAAGATCCGCCAAAATAGCATTTACCTTACGCTGTGCATCATTAAGTGCATAATCTACATCTGCACCTGCATTAAGCACTACCATTACTACCGAAAGGTTTTCATAAGAAGAAGCCTCTACTTTTTTTACGTTTTCTAAAGAACCTACAGCATCTTCAATTTTTCGGGTAACAGATGTTTCTACTTCACTAGGAGAAGCTCCTGGATAAACGGTAGAAATAGTTACTATATTGGTTTCAAATTTTGGAATGAGCTCGTATCCCATCATAGAATAGCTCAAAAGTCCTCCTAACGTTAGCAATGTAAATAATACAATAACCAACGATGGTCTTTTAATCGATATTTCTGCTAACTTCATACTACTTTATGATATTAATTTTAGAACCATTATCTAGGTTAATTTGTCCACTGGTAATCACTTGGTCTCCATTTTTAAGACCGTTTAAGATTTGAACTTTATCGCCGTACACTTTTCCAGGTGTAACTTTAATCAATTTAGCAACTCCGTTTTGAGCTACAAAAATTTGCCCAGAACTCACTCCGTTTACAAAAGCTGTAGCTGGTACAGTTAACATATTTTGAGTTTCAGCACCATTATTCGTTTGGAAAATTGCTGTAGCATACATCCCAGCTTTTAAGTTTCCTCTGTTTTGAACTTCAATTTCTACAGGGAAATTAAGCGAAGCATCACTTTTTGGAGCAATAAATGTAATTCTACCCGAGAAAGAATCTTCTGGTAAAACATTTACATTAATAGCAACTTGCTGTCCTAATTGAATTTTCCCAACCTGACTTTCATCTACTAAAACAGAAAGTTTCAAACTGTTGATATTTACAATCTCAAACATTGGAGTGCCAGGAGAAACCACAGTTCCCGGTTCTACCATTTTTTTATTAATAGTTCCGCTAATTCCTGCGCGGATGCTGGTATCACTAATTCTAACGCTTTGAGCTCTTACAGCAGCTTGAGCATTTTTAAGTTGCAATCTTGAATTATCTAATTGCTGCTTAGTAACGCCTCCAGTTTTATAGGCATTTTCGTAACGTTGATTGTCTATAATAGCGTTTTGCAAGTTGTTCTGAGCCTGAGAAACATCTACATCTATAGCATCTCTTTTGATGGTTGCCAAAGTTTGACCAGCACCTACTCTAGTACCTTCTTTTACCAAAACACTTACAATTCTACCAGAAATTTCAGAAGATTGATTCATTTCTTGTTTTGGAAGAAAAGTTCCGTTTGCAGTATAATCTGTATTAATGCTTTCGTATTGAACAGTAACAACATTTACATTAATTTTATCAACTTCTTTTGCTACTTCCGCTACTTCCGCTTCTTGCTTACTCTTATTACTTGAGATTTTATAAGCAGCCAATCCTACCAAAACCGCTGCAATAACGATATATATTAAAGTTTTTTTCATTATAGTTTATTTTAAATAATTTTTAAGTTCTCCTTTTGATTTGTAGTATTGTACTTCGGCAATTTTATAATCTAAAATCGCTGTTGTGTAGTTATTTTTAGCTTGTACCAAAGAATTTTCGGCATCTAATAAATCTGTAAGCGTTGCCAAACCGTATTGATAATTACTTTTTGTATCTGCTAAAACATCTTCTGCTAATTTCACATTCGCTTTTTGACTTTCTAAAGTTGCAAGGCTATTTTCAATTTGAGCTTTTGCGTTTTGATAAGCTTGGTCTAGCCCAAGTTTGGTATCTTTAATATCTATTTCGAGTTTATCAATATCAATTTGATTTTGCTGAACTTTTGCTTTTGTAGCAAATCCATTAAAAATAGGAATATTAATACCCAATCCTATTGCAGAATAATCTGACCACATTACACCTTTTGAACTCCCATTCGTTAGAGGAAACTTCTCTCCTAATCCTTGCCAATTATAGTTAGCCGTTAGATTAACTGTAGGATAATAATTTGCGATAGTTGCTTTTTTCTGATATTCAAGAAGTTCTTTATTTTTTAGCAAAACCTTTACTTCTGTTCTTTCATCAGTATTTACAGTTTCGTCTAAAAGATGTGGAGTTACTGCCATATCTTCTTGCACCAATTGTATTTTGGTTTCAATAGGCATTCCCATGTAGAATTTCAAAGCATTTTCTGCTTGTGTAATGCCATTATTACTTTGTTTTATGTTTGTTTCTATATTGGTAAGGTTAACATTGGTTCTGTCTAAATCTATTTTTTTTGACAAACCATTATCATACAAACTTTTAATAACATTTCTTACTTTCTCCGTACTGCTATAGCTACTTTCTAAAGTATTTTTCTGCTCTTGAGCAGTAAAAACCTGAAAATACGCGTTAGAAACTCTCTCAATAATTTGCTCTTCGGTAAGATTGGCATTTAATTGATAGAACTCTTTGGTAGATTTTGCCGCTTTTAAACCAATAAAAACTTGTTGATTAAAAAGTGCTTGTTGCAACTGAACTCCCGCAACAGCAACCCAAGGCTGTCCCATTTTGAAAGTTTGACCTCCAAGTGCAATCTCTTGGATTATTGGATTGTATGTAATATTAGCATTCCCTGTTACTTTTGGTAATGCGCCAGCTTTTGCTTCTAGAATTTTTGCATCTGCATTGGTAATATCAAGCTTAGCTTTTAGAGCATCTGCTTTATTTTGCAAAGCAAATTCTATAGCTTGTTTTAAGGTTACTGTCTGCTGAGA
>SSHD01000043.1 GCA_008017255.1 Acinetobacter sp. | reverse complement strand
GTATGGGTGAGCGTTTGTACGGTGACCCAGCTTCAGGTATGCAGTATTCGTTTTTACGTGCCGAACCGACCAAACCATCGTTCGATCAGCATCCCGATATTGATGCTAAAGTTCAAGAGCAGATGAAAGCCAATGCGGCGGATGAATTTGCCAGTATGTTTGGTGTGGCATCTGAGGCGGATGTACGTGCCTCATTACTCGCAGCACAAACACAATGTGACGAAAAATACCAGTTTTATGATAAAGCCATGCAACACATGGAAGCGCATCCGAGTATTCGCAATTATCGTAAAATGGAAACCACCTTTTTTGGTATTTTCAAAATTGGGTCTGAAAATCAAACCGTAATTTTATTAGGGTCTTAGGAAGTTAAAGCGGATTATTTCTTAGAAGTTTAAGCAACCCAAGATATACGTTATCACGACGATGATTGAAACGATACTCAGTTTCTTTCAAGTGTAAATAGAACGTATGTTTTGCGACTCCATTAAACTTCGCTAATCGCCTTTTTGCATAACTCCAAAAAGACTCAATGCCGTTGATATGGCGGTCACCATTGGCAAATTCATTCGCACCATGATTCACTCTAAAATGCTTATCATAGCCAATATCAACTAAGCCTTCATAACCACGCCAACAATCGGAATGAATCACAGTACCTAGGTCAACATGACCACGAATAATGCCTTGTAGCGTGGCTTTGGAGCAATCTGGAACGACTTCTGTATAAACTTTACCTTGTCGTTTTAATAAACCAAAAACGATGGTTTTACCATATGCACCGCGACCGCGTTTCCCTCGAACCCTATGAGCACCAAAGTAAGATTCATCGACTTCAACAGCGCCTTGCAATGGTGATTCCAGTTCACAGTGTTCTGCGATACGATGGCGTATTTTTAGAAAGATAGAGTTCGTTGATCGGACAGAAATTCCAATCAATTCTGCTGTGCTAGATGCCGTAAAATCGAGAGCAAAACATCGGACAAGCTGTCTAAATTTAGCTTCTGTGATTCTTGAACGGCGATAATACCTATTTTTTGTTTCCATCTTAGTAAGTTACCACACTGTAATTTGTGCTTAACTTCCTAAGACCCTTTTATTATTTATGGTTTTATTTGCTTCTATTACTGCATCGCTACGCTATCACCATATTAGTTTACGTGCGCCAAAAAGCCGAATTGACTTCCGTGTTTATTCCGCAATGATGGTGGCGGGTAATCTTTTACTGAGCTGTTCGGTGCTGAGTCAATATAACTCGGTATTAAACTCTGGGGTTGTGGTTGACGGTAAAACCACTGTGCTGTATTGGCTGTGGATTGCACTGTTTGTGTCGATGACACTGATTAGTGTGTGCCAATTCTTTATGATACCGAAAACCGCACAGCCAAAAGGTAATTTTGGTTTAGCATTCTTAAGTACACCACTATATGCCTTTATGGCGATAGTGACCGGTGTTACCTTTACCTTCTTCATGGATTATCCAATGGGGCAAGGGATTTACTTGGGTATTTTGGTTGAATTCTCAGGTATTTTCTTAAATCTTGCACTGTTTATTTGGGCGGGTATGTTGCTGACCCAAACCCGTGTGATGGATTTATTCTTAAATATTTTACGCCCGTGGAATTTGGCGCCTGAAACCTTAACGTGGTTAATCTTGATTGCCGCAGCAATTCCAACCGCTTATACCGGTGCTTCGGGGATTTTCGTTGTCGCAGCCGGTGCCATCATCTATAAAGAGGTGTGGAACTCTGGTGCGCGTCGTCAATATGCTTTAGCGGTTTCGGCGATGTCGGGCTCTTTGGGTGTGGTTTTACGCCCATGTCTATTGGTGATTCTAATTTCGATGCTCGACAGTCGTCACGTGACTTCGACTGAACTGTTTGATCATGGTATTTATGTGTTCTGGCTGACGGCATTCATTTTCTTGGGTGTGTCGTTGATTCTTGCCGAAGAGAAATTCCGTGTTGCTTCGCCTAAAGTTGCTTTCCCGAACATGATGCGTGCTTGCCTGCCAGTGATTCCGTATGTGTTGATTGGTTTTGCAGTGATCATGTTCTATAAGCTGGCTTTAGACACCAGTATTAACGAATTTACTGCACCAATGATTTTGCCGTTGGTACTGATTGCAATGATTTTGTTTGATAAATTATTTGCACATCGTATTGTTACCGACCCTAAACATGAAGCCTTGGTTCGTGAACATGAGCAAAAATCTGAGTTCTTGAAAACCCATGATCCACATGGCGGTAAAAAACTTGGTTTTGGCGGTGCATTACGTTTTGCGACCTCAGAAACAGTTGGACATATTGGTGCCTTAATTCTATTGATGGCATTGTCTGCGAGCGTGGGTGGTTTAATCGAACGGGCTGAAGTGATTGAGCTGTTACCGGCACACTTGGGTAATATCTATATTTCACTGGCATTTATTGCCTTGTTACTTGCCATTATTGGTATGACCACAGATCCATTTGGCGCGGTAATTTTGGTTGCTGCAACCATTGCACCAGTCGCCTATGAAAATGGCATTCACCCAATTCACTTCTGGATGATTGTATTGGTTGCCTTTGAATTGGGTTATGTCACGCCACCTGTTGCCTTGAACCATTTGCTGACCCGACTTTCAGTGGGTGATGAAGAGGTTTCCGCAGCCGATAAAGAAGCCAAAGAGAAATACACCAGCTTCTACTATCGTTATGAACGTTGGATTTTACCGATCTTTGTAATGTTCACATCGCTAGTGTTGGTGACTTATGCACCTTATATCTTCCAGATGTTTGGTTGGTATACGCACTAAGTTTGACGTATAAAAAAGCACCTTCGGGTGCTTTTTTTATGTGTACAAAAGGGGGAGTTATTTTTACATTTACCACTTTTTGGCGAGTCGGCTACACGACTGTGTTGGAAGCTGGTATCGCTGAGAATGAATGATTTATTGGGGCTGGCTTATGGGCTGAGTTCGGCATTGCTACAATGCATAACGTGCAACGAGGCAGAAGCCATATCAGTTGCGCTAATTTTTTGCGCGTTGTAGTACTAGTGGGCTAGACAGCACAATTGCCAATAAGATAAAGCCAAAACCAATCATGCTATACACATCGGGCAGTTCATGCCAGAGCAAGAAACCCCACAACCCTGCAAAGATAATCGCCATATAACTTACAGGGGAAATTTGCCCTGCTGGTGCAAGGCGATAAGCATGTGACATAAATACTTGGCTGACATTTGCCAGTACGCCTGCGGCAACTAAAAAGAATAACTCTTGTAGCTGATAAGGTCGCCACACCCAAAACATAGGAATCACCGACAGCAGCGTGCCAATCAAGCAAAAATAAAACACAATTCGTTCTGGCGGTTCAGTTTGAGTTAAAGCACGCACGGTCACAAAAGCCAGTGCCGCACCTAAACTCGAGGCCATACCAATCGCTGAAACCCAATTCCATAAGCCTTGATCGGGTTTGGCAACGAAAATAATACCAATCAAACCCAAACTCGCAGCATAGAGCATGCTGCGGCTAATACGTTCTTTTAAAAATAACCATGCAATGAGCGGAATAAAAATGGGTGAAGAATAGGTAAACACCATGGCATTGGATAAATTGAGATGTGCGATAGCATAGAAAAAACCATACATTGCCGCCAAACCCACCAGACTGCGCCATGTATGCATCCATAGTTTTTCGGTGCGTACGAAGCCAAGCCCTCGATTCATAATAAACGGTAAGAACAGCAGTAAGCCCACTGCGTTGCGAAAAAATACAATCGTGTAGTTATTGACGCTATGAGAGGCATACCGAATACAAATCCCCATGACTGAAAACAGCAAGGCAGATACAGTAAGGCAACCTATGGCGAGCATGAGCTTACGATTGCTTGGGTTTGGGTTCATAGATAATACAGTATGGGCTACTGTGCTTATTTTAGGTGGCTTGAGCGTGAAAAGATATGCGCATTTGTTGCGAAAAGGAGAAGCAAGGTGTAAATGCTGCTGATCATGCTAAAAAAAACCTCATGGTGATGAGGGGTATTGGGCTTGCAATCTGTATCTATGAAAGTGCGAGTTATTGCTGCGCCGCCAACTGCGCTTCTAATAATTTCACTTGCTCTTCTTTGAGCTGTACTAAAGTATCTACATCGCTGTGTTGCTGTTTCAGGCTTTGTTGTTGCTCATCCAATTGTTTTTGAATGTCGCCTAATTTAGCAATTTCTTCTTTGGCTAAGCTGTCGTTAATTGGTAGGGCATCTTTGAGAATGGATTCTTCAACCAATTGAATGGGTGCAGCCACAGCTTCGTTAGCTGCCTGTGTAGTGGTTTCCGCAGTGCTGACTGTTTCCGCTGTTGCTGGCGCAGTACCTGGTGCCGCCACAGAAGTTGGAGTGATGTCGATGCTAGGTTGATCTTTGTGTGCCCAAAACCATTGCACAGCAAAAAACAACACCACAACGAGGGTCAATCCACTCATGATGACCCATAATAATTTGGAACTGTCTGGTTGGTATGAAGACGTCATTTCTTTAAACCTTTCTAGTCAACATGACGAGGTTTGAATTGTATCACCCCAATTTCATCTGGCTCTGGCGCATCCGTCGCATCCACATGAGTTGGGCGCTTTTCGCTATAAGCACAGTCGATACATTCCATCCACTCGTCATCCGCAGTGACGATTTTAACGACACGATCCAAAGCCCCACATTTGGGACATTTTGCACCCGCAATGAATTGCCGTTTCATGTCAATTATTTACGCCCTGCGAACAATAATGCTGTAGTTTAAGCGCTTTTATGCGTATTCGTCCAACCTTGATGGCGTAATAATGCATCTATTTTCGGTTCTCTTTTTCTAAAATTGCGAAATGCATCAAGTGCGGAATCTTTTCCGCCAACTGCTAGAATAAACTGCCTAAATTCTTTTCCAGTCGTGGTGTTAAAAATACCTTCCGTTTCGAAACGGTCAAAGGCATCGCTGGCCAAAACTTCTGCCCATTTATACGAGTAATAACCTGCTGCATAGCCGCCTGCAAAAATATGGCTAAAGCTATGCTGAAAGCGGTTATATGCAACTGCTGGCACAACGGCAAACTGGTCACGTATATCATCCAAGGTTTTTTGAATTTGCTGGTTATTTAATGCAGGTGTGTGTTGATGGATGTTTAAATCGAATAACGCAAATTCAATTTGCCGTAGGGTTTGCATGCCTGACTGGAAAAAACGTGCATTCAGTAAGGCTGATAATAATTCGTGTGGCAAAGTCTGTTGGGTTTCGATATGTTGACTCAGCACATCCAAACTTTCATTGTCCCACGCCCAGAACTCCATAAACTGACTAGGTAGTTCTACGGCATCCCAAGCAACGCCGTGTGTACCTGCAACTGAAATGTTATCGACTTCCGTCAGCAGATGATGTAAGCCATGACCAAATTCATGGAATAGAGTAATTACTTCATCGTGAGTGAGCAGGGCGGGGTGGTCGCCAATCGGTGGGGTGAAGTTACATACCATATAGCAAATTGGTTTTTGTAAGCCTGTGGTCGTTTGCACACGGGAACGGAAACCACTCATCCATGCACCACCACGTTTGCCATTGCGGGCGTATAGGTCAAAGTAGAAGCCCCCCAGCACTTGACCTTGATCTTCAAGTTCAAAATAGCGCACATCATCTTGCCAAACGGGTGCTTGGCGTTCGATGATTTGAATACCGTACAGACGTTGGACAATTTTGAATAAACCTTCAACCACTTTCGGCGCAGGGAAATACGGTTTCAGTGCTTCTTGAGATAAGTTGAACTGTTGTTGTTTGAGTTTTTCAGAGTAATAAGTTGCATCCCACGGTTTGAGTTCAGCAATACCATCTTGCTCGGCGATGCTGTTGAGTTCAGCAATTTCCGCCAGTGCTGGCGTGCGGGCATGTTCAGCTAGATCCACTAGAAATTGCTGTACGGTGGCAACATCGGGTGCCATTTTGCTAGCAAGTGAGTATTCCGCAAAATTATTGAAGCCTAATAGTTGCGCCATTTCTTGACGTAAACTGAGGATTTCTTCCATCACAAGGGTATTATCAAATTCAGATTGATCTGACTGTTCAGATGCACGTGTGACATACGCTTTATAGAGTTCTTCCCGCAATGCTCGATCTTCTACATAGGTCATAATGGCGAAATAAGCAGGGAAGTCGAGTGTGGCAACAGCTTGTTCTAGCTCACGTTGTTGACCGTATTGCTTTAATAATTCGATGCTGCTTTGCGGCAAACCTTGTAACTGAGCTTCTGTTAAAGGTTTAAAATAAGCTTGGGTTGCATCCAGTACATGGTTAGAAAAGTCTGAAGACAGCTGAGATAAACGTGCAGATATTTCTGCATAACGTTGTTTTGCTTCGCCTTCTAGTGCGACACCCGAAAGTTTGAAATCACGTAAAGCCAGTTTAATCGCACTTTGTTGGGCTTCGCTCAGCGTTTGAAAAATAGCACTGTCATGAATCTGTTGATAGGTTTGATACAATGCCGTGTGTTGACCCAGTTGGGTGTAGTATTCGCTCAGGCTTGGCAGCAAAGCTTGATACAATTCGCGCGTTTCGGTGTTATTCATGACGGCATTCAGGTGTGACAAAATACCCCAGGATTCGCTCATGTTATTTTCAAGTTGATCGACTTCCGCCAATGTTGCCAATTGTGCATCTGTGCTTGCTGACACTTCAGTCAAAAGATTTAAAAAATTCTGACCAGTTTGGATGCAATTTTCAATTTGTTGTTTTAAGTCGGCAAGTTGAATGTGATCGAATTTCGGTACTGGAAGTGTCGCTTGCTGGAGTGTCATTGTATTTTTGCCATTTCATCTTTAAATATTTTATAGATGTAGGGTTTGCAGGGGCGGAAATCAAGTCAGCAATTAAATAAATCAAAATAAAAAGCCCTACCGAAATAGAGCTTTGATGAAAACTAGTTACTATTTAGTTATCAATCTTGTTTAGCCTTCGCATTCGCCCTTTTCTTTTTAACTTTTTTCACCTTGTCGTTGCTTTCAGGTTTCGGCATGGTTGGCTTGACTGGCTTTTTAGTCAAAGAATTTGGCTTGGTTTTCGCCTTTTTCTTACGCACTGGC
>SSHD01000090.1 GCA_008017255.1 Acinetobacter sp. | reverse complement strand
CCCTAATAGTAATAAATTTAAATTTTAAATTTGAATTTACTTATAAAGAACGTTGCGTCTGTGGGTAAGTGAAGAGCTTTGAATTTAAATTTAAAACATCGGAATTAAATTTAAACTTTCGGTTTGGTTTGTGTGTAAACTTGCTTATAAGTTGTTGATGAATTTAAACATTATTATAATTCAATAATGTAGCATGTGTATAACGTTTGTTGGCGCTAAACTAAATCTGGATTTCCAGACTAGTTCATGCAAATAAACTGTAAAGATTTGGATTTAGCATTGACAGCACCGGCATAGCGCAATAGAATCGCGGACCTTATAGAAAGATCATTTTTGGGAGTTTCGATATGAAACGTACTTTCCAACCATCTGAATTAAAGCGTAAGCGTGTTCATGGTTTCCGTGCTCGTATGGCAACTAAAGCTGGTCGTCAAGTTTTAGCTCGTCGTCGTGCAAAAGGTCGTCATAGCTTAACTGTTTAATACCGTTAAGCTGACCAGAATTGGGTGATGGCACTTTACAGTTTTGGCATCGAATCTCGTATTCGAACTGCTACAGATTATAAAAGTGTATTTGATGGTGCACTTTTTAAAGTGCACCAGCCCCATTTCCTTTTTTTAGCAAAATTAACCGAACAGCCGAATAGCCGTTTGGGTTTAGTCGTTGCTAAAAAAAAGGTCCGCCGTGCGCATGAACGAAATCGAATCAAACGGCTTGCACGTGAGAGTTTTCGTTTACATCAAGCGCAATTTAATGCGGATATTGATATTGTGGTGATGCCGAAACTAGGTATAGAAGCCATCACAAATCAGGAATTACATCAACAATTAGATTTTGCTTGGCAAAAATTACAACGTTTAGCCAAGAAGCATTGCAAGCTTGTTGTTAGCACGCCGCAAAATTAGAGATCTGCAATGGTCCATTTACTGCATTGGTTGATTAAATTTTACCAAATCGCAATTAGCCCGTTATTGGGGCCGCGTTGTCGCTATATTCCAACCTGCTCGCAATATGCGATTGAAGCCTTGCACAACCACGGAACCATTAAAGGCGTTTGGCTATCGACGCAGCGCATTTGTCGTTGTCATCCTTGGGGTGGGGCTGGGTATGACCCTGTGCCTTGCAAAGCAATTCGTTTTATTTCGTTTCATCAAATAGATTCTCAAATGCATCACGTTGCTGTACCCTTTCGTGATCGTTTATTCAAGCAAAATCTCTCTAATCATTTGGAATAATAGCTATGCAACAATGGGCCAGATTTGCAATTCTTGGAGCCATGTTCGTTACCGCATATTTGCTTATTTTGGCTTGGCAAAAAGATTATGGTCATGCAACACCAGCAGCGCAGCAAACCGCAGCGGTTGTGAGTTCGCATGAAGTATCAGCAGATTTGCCAAATGCTCAAAATGCAACAGCGGCTTCGGACTTGCCTCAAGCAAATGTGACTGCAGCACAAGCCACAGACACTCCAGCTGTGAGCCAAGCACTGATTTCAGTACAAACCGATCTTTATCACCTTTGGATTAACCCGAAAGGTGGCGATATTGTCCGTATTGAATTATTAGACCACGATAAAAGCAAAAATGGCGATCAACCCTTTGTGCTGCTTGAAAATGATAGCAAGCGGACCTATGTTGCGCAGTCGGGTTTGATTGGTTTAAACGGACCAGATAGCAGTCGTAACGGTCGTCCAATGTATGAGGTTGAGCAATCGGCCTATAGTTTGGCAGATGCGAAAAGTGTTGCATCGAAAGATGGCAAAACACATCAGGTTTTAACTGTTCCTTTGGTGTTTAAAACCCCAGAAGGCGTGGAAGTGATTAAAACGTTCACGTTTGCTCAGGGTGAATATCCAGTCACAGTACAACATCAAGTCATCAACCGTAGTCAGCAAAACTGGCAAGGTCAGCTGTTTGGTCAGCTCAAACGTGATAACTCGGATGATCCAGGTCAGTCGGATCAGGGTATTTTTACCTTAGGGACTTTCTTGGGCGGCGCGTGGGGAACACCAGAGGCCAATTATAACAAGTTAAAGTTTGCTAATTTTTCTGATGAAAAATTAAGCCTAGAGGCTAAAAATGCTTGGGTGGCGATGGTTCAGCATTATTTCGTGAGTGCGTGGATTCCTGGAAAGCTAAAATTAACTCAAGCTGATGGTCAGCCGTATACTGCGAAACTCGAATCTCGTCAGTCTGCTGATAGCATGAATATTATCGGCTTTACTTCTCCAGTCATTAATGTCCCTGCGGGAACATCGATGGAAGTGGATGCACAATTCTATGCGGGTCCAAAAATCCAATCTGAATTGAAAGACTTGGCAGTTGGTTTAAATCAAACTGTAGATTATGGTTGGTTATGGCCAATCGCGAAATTATTGTTCATTGGCTTGCAATTTTTTCATAACATCGTGGGTAACTGGGGTTGGTCAATTATTTTATTGACGATTTTAGTGAAATTGATTTTATGGCCATTGTCTTCAAAAAGTTATCGCTCAATGGCGAAAATGCGTGTGATTGCACCAGAAATGCAACGCATGAAAGAAGAGTTTGGTGAAGACCGTATGCGTTTTTCACAAGAAATGATGGCGCTGTATAAGCGTGAACAAGTCAATCCATTGTCAGGTTGCTTGCCACTGTTGCTGCAAATGCCGATTTTCTTGGCTTTGTACTGGGTGTTGATGGAAAGTGTGGAATTGCGCCATGCGCCGTGGTTAGGTTGGATTCAAGATTTATCTGCGATGGATCCGTGGTTTATTTTGCCGTTGCTGATGGGTGTGACCATGTTTGTACAGCAAATGTTGAACCCTCAACCTACTGACCCTATGCAGGCGAAAGTCTTTAAAATCATGCCGATTATTTTCACGGTATTTATGTTGTTCTTCCCTGCTGGTTTGGTATTGTACTGGATTGTCAACAATACTATTACCATTATACAACAAGGGTTTATTAACAAAAGCGTCGAAAAAGAGCGTCAGAACAAGCTTGAGTCTGCGTCTTAAACTCGAACTTTTACTGAATAAATCCGCTTAAGGTGATAATCTTAAGCGGATTTTTCTTTGGCTGTAATTTGGGTTTTTAGAGCAACCTGCCCGATGTTTTTTTAGGTGAATGAACATGCAACATCAAACCACAATTGCTGCGATTGCAACGCCTTTAGGTCGTGGCGGTGTCGGTGTGATTCGACTTTCTGGACCGAAAGCTTACGCTATAGCAGAACAACTAACACAAAAAAAATTACCTGCGGCACGCATGGCAGGCTTTCGTCAGTTTTATGATGCCGATGGCTCGGTGATGGATGAAGGCATTGTCTTGTGTTTTCCAAACCCACAGTCTTTTACTGGTGAAGATGTGGTGGAAATACAAGGTCATGGCGGACCCGTCATTCAAAATGCGTTATTGGCACGCTTGTTAGATTTAGGTGCAAAAGCTGCCAAAGCCGGCGAATTTTCGATGCGTGCTTTTGAAAATGGCAAAATGGACTTGGTGCAAGCAGAAGCCATCGCTGATTTAATTGATGCCACCTCACAAGCGGCTGCACGTTCTGCTGTGCGTTCATTGCAAGGTGCATTTTCCAGCAAAATTAATAACGTATTAGAACAACTGATTCACTTGCGTTTGCATGTAGAGGCGGCCATTGATTTTCCTGAAGAAGAAATTGATTTTTTGGCCGATGGTAAAATTTTAGCCTTATTGCAAGATGTACAAACGGCAGTGCAAGCGGTACAACAATCGGCGCGGCAAGGTCAATTACTGCGAGAAGGTTTGCAAGTGGTGATTGCCGGCAAACCCAATGCCGGTAAATCTAGTTTACTCAATGCTTTAGCTGGACATGAACGTGCCATTGTGACCGATATTGCCGGGACAACGCGGGATGTGTTGCACGAAAAGATTAGCTTAAATGGCTTACCCATCACCCTCACCGATACCGCAGGCTTGCGTGAAACTGGCGATATCGTCGAGCAAGAAGGCATCCGCCGTGCCATTAAAGCCATAGAACAGGCCGATTTATTGCTGTTGGTATATGACTTAAGTCAAGGTGATGAAGCTTTGCAATTGGCGCATGAATATTTTGCCGAGCATCTTGAACCAAAGCGTTTGATCTTGATTGGCAATAAATGCGATTTAACTGGGCAAATTGCACAAATCAGTGATTATCAAGGTTTTAGGCAAGTGTTGGTTTCGGCCAAACAAGAGGTGGGCGTGCAAGTGCTGATTGATGCGATTACAGCGCATGCAGGCTTTCATCCTGAAGAAGATAGCTTTATTGCCAGAACACGGCACCTAGACGCAATGAAGCGCACGCAGCACTATTTGGCAGAAGCGCATGAGCAATTGGTGCGGTTTCATGCGGGTGAGTTGGTGGCAGAGTCGTTACGCTTGGCGCAACATGCATTGGCAGAAATTACCGGTGAATTTAGTGCCGATGATTTGCTCGGTAAAATATTTGGCTCGTTTTGTATTGGCAAATAATACTTAAGCAGCGGCAACAAGTCGATGTAAGCTTTGACATCCACTCGCTTGAAGCAGCTGTTTGCCATCCTAAAAAATTAAAAATGCACTTGAACGCTTGAATTTTGTGGTATTGCCCATATTTCATGGCTATCTAGCAAGACCAATACGTGGCAGTTCGGGTTTGTCCAAACTATAAGGTTGAAAAAGGACTGTACATGTTAAAGAATATTTTTAAACGGAGAGCATCAATGGCGAATGAACAAGCTCAAGACATGCAAAATGAGCAAGCAGCTGCAAACACGCAAACCGAAACTGTAGAGCAAACAACCGAGCTTAGCGTTGAAGATTTACAAGCGCAAATTGCCACACTTGAAGACAGCCTAAAACTGGAAAAAGCCCGTACGGCCAATGCAGTGTATGAAGCACAAAAAAGTGTTGAGCGTATTCAACGTGATGCTGAAAAGCATAAAGAAATTGTGTTGGAAAAATTTGCTAAACAATTACTCGACTCGGTAGATAATTTAGAGCGAGCCATTCAAGCGGCGGGTGATGAACAGTCTGCTTTAGTTGAAGGCGTGCAACTGACCTTAAAATCACTACTGAGCACTTTAGAAAAATTTTCTGTTGTTGAAGTCGACATGAGCAATGGTTTTAATGCCGATTTACACCAAGCGGTAGGTCTTGCACCAGATGCTAAAGCTGGTGAAATTGGTACCGTGCTGCAAAAAGGCTATACCTTGTCTGGTCGCTTATTGCGCCCTGCGATGGTTTTAGTCGGTCAATAAGGCAAAGAAATCGGCAAGTTTTGCGATTTTTTATCGCACAGAACTTGAAAAATCTCGATTGACTCTCATATCGAATAACAAGCAAATCTCCTTTTACGAAGCACGCTTCTCATGCCTTTAAATTTGGGCAATGAGGGGATTCAAAGAATTTTAGAGGAACACTCCAAATGGCTAAAATCATTGGTATTGATTTAGGTACAACCAACTCATGTGTCGCAGTACTTGAAGGTGACAAAGTTAAAGTCATCGAAAATGCGGAAGGTGCACGCACCACGCCGTCTATTATCGCCTATAAAGATGGTGAAATTTTGGTGGGTCAATCGGCAAAGCGTCAAGCCGTGACCAATCCAAAAAACACTTTATTTGCGATTAAACGTTTGATTGGTCGTCGTTATGAAGATCAAGCGGTACAAAAAGACATCGGTCTTGTGCCGTACAAAATCATCAAGGCAGACAATGGCGATGCTTGGGTAGATGTCAACGATAAAAAATTGGCACCACAACAAGTGTCGGCTGAAATCTTGAAAAAGATGAAAAAAACTGCCGAAGATTATTTGGGTGAAACCGTCACTGAAGCGGTGATTACCGTTCCGGCTTACTTTAACGATGCACAACGTCAAGCCACTAAAGATGCAGGTAAAATTGCGGGTCTTGATGTTAAACGTATCATCAACGAGCCAACGGCTGCGGCCCTTGCGTTCGGTATGGACAAGAAAGAAGGTGACCGTAAAATCGCGGTGTATGACTTAGGTGGTGGTACATTCGACGTATCAATCATTGAAATCGCTGACCTTGATGGCGACCAACAAATCGAAGTGTTATCAACAAATGGTGATACTTTCCTTGGTGGTGAAGACTTTGATAACGCGTTAATTGAATTCTTGGTTGAAGAGTTCAAGAAAGAACAAAGTGTGAACTTGAAAAATGATCCACTTGCGTTACAACGTTTGAAAGAAGCTGCTGAAAAAGCAAAAATCGAGCTTTCTTCATCAAATGCAACTGAAATCAACCTTCCATATATCACCGCTGATGCAACTGGTCCTAAACACTTAGTGATCAACGTAACACGTGCAAAACTTGAAGGTTTGGTTGCTGATTTAGTTGCTCGTACGATTGAGCCTTGCCGTATTGCACTTAAAGATGCGGGTCTTTCGACTTCTGACATCTCTGACGTAATCTTGGTGGGTGGTCAGTCTCGTATGCCAATGGTTCAACAGAAGGTTCAAGAATTCTTCGGTAAAGAGCCACGTAAAGACGTGAACCCTGACGAAGCAGTTGCAATTGGTGCTGCGATTCAAGGTGCGGTACTTTCAGGTGACAAAACTGACGTACTTCTACTTGACGTAACTCCGCTGACGCTTGGTATTGAAACCATGGGCGGCGTGTTGACTGCAATCATCGAGAAAAACACCACGATTCCTGCCAAGAAATCGCAAGTGTTCTCAACTGCTGCGGACAACCAGCCTGCTGTAGACATTTCAGTTTACCAAGGTGAACGTAAAATGGCGCAGCAAAACAAACTGTTGGGTAACTTCCAGTTAGGTGACATTCCACCTGCGCCACGTGGTGTGCCACAAATTGAAGTATCGTTCGACATCAATGCCGATGGTATCTTAAAGGTATCTGCCAAAGACAAGAGCACCGGCAAAGAACAGTCGATTCAGATTAAAGCGAACTCAGGTTTGAGTGATGCTGAAATCGAAGCAATGATCAAAGATGCTGAAGCGAATGCTGAAGAAGACCGTAAATTTGAAGAGCTTGCAAAAGCACGTAACGAAGCGGATGCTTTAGTTGCTTCTTCACAAAAAGCAGTGAAAGATCTAGGCGAGCAAGTAACTGCTGACGAAAAAACTGCTGTTGAAACTGCAGTTTCTGAGCTTGAAGCTGCAACCAAAGAAAATGACGTTGAAGACATCAAAGCGAAAACTGAAGCTTTACAAAACATTTTGATGCCAATCACGCAACGTGCTTATGAACAAGCGCAAGCTGCTGGCGGCGCAGAAGGTTTTGATCCAAATGCTTTCGGTGGTGATGCAGGTCAACAACAAAAAGCGGACGATGGCGTTGTAGATGCAGAGTTCACAGAAGTAAAAGATGACAAAAAATAATTTGTCAGATTGAAAAAAACCGCGCTTATGCGCGGTTTTTTATGTTTTAAGATTCATTACTTTGATCGAAATACAACTCACCCAAAATCGGCATAAATAACGGTATCACACCACAGGCTTTAATCTCATCCAAAAATTCAGGCATATTCACCCCAGGCAATAGCTCAGGTGTGGCATCTATCGGTGTCATCATGCTATCCCAATGACAGGGAATAATATATTTCGGCTTGAGTAGTCGCACCACGTCTTTCACATAATGCGGACGATATTTACGACCAATCGCGCATAGGCAGACAATATCCGCCTGTTTGCCTTGCAATTCCTGCTCGATAAAATCGGCTGAATCGATGTGTACGATGCTGAGCTGTCCAGTATCAATCCACCAATTAAACACTTGCCCATGCCGTAGCTGATGAAATTTGGGTGGATAAGGCGGTGGTGTGGTCATATCGCCTGGTAAAGGTACGCGTCCGAATAATGCTTTGCCATGAATGGACGGTAAACCAACAACATTCCATGTTCCACAGGCAATGTTTTCTCGTCCTTTGGTTTCCAGCATTTGCTGTTCAGCTAGTCCTGCTGAACGTCCATACATGAGTGTCGCTTTAGAGCCAATTAATCGTGCTCCCGTTTGTTTACAGACCTCAGGTGCATCTAAAATATGATCATAATGTGCATGTCCAATCAGTACCTCATCGGCTTGTGGAATATAGTGTTTGACCAATGCTGGATGGCTAATTAAAGGCTGGGTAAAGGTCTGCCACAGGCTTGGTCGGCTAATAAAAGGGTCTAAAACTAAAGTGCGATGCTGGTCAGATAAAATAAATCCAGCGGTGCCTAAATATTGAATTTTTAAATTTTCCGCAGTTGCTGGCGCAGGAGAAGCCGCGGTCCAACTCGGATCAGGCGTTTTGAGTAAATATTTTAGCATGATGATATTCCTTTATATTGTTCTATGTATCCATTTCAGGCCTTGATTAAAGCAGAATGCTCAGCACGATGATATATTTTCTATCGCTTGGCTATTTTTGTTATAGTTTGATTGACTTAGCCTGAAGACCTAACCATCGTCTTGCAAGTTTATCTCCGCTTTTTGAGCAGAATATAAAATACAATGATACGGCTGTATATTTTTTTCGCACTCATGCTGTGCTTGCTTTGGTCGAGTTATCAAACACGTCAGCATCCGCAACTCAAATTTAACGCGCTGAGTGATCGCATCACGCATCCCTTCGACACACGGCTGCGTTATCGCATTGCCGAAGTTGACCCACGTTTTAAGCTCAGTCCTGAACAGGTCAAAAGCATTAGCCTACAAGCCACGCAAATTTGGAAAGATGGCACGGGGCAAGACTATTTTGTCTACGATGATAATGCCAAACTTAGCATTCATTTGATTTACGATGAACGTCAATTTGAAAGTGAACAACGCCGTGCGCATATCCGCCAACTAGAAGCCAACCAAAAACTTTGGCTGAATAAAAAACAACAGCTCGACCAGATTGAACAACAAATGCTGCATAACAAACAATTTTTGCAGCACAAACAGCAGCAACTTGATCAGCAAATTCAGCATTATCATCAAGAAATGCGTCAATACAACACGGCGCAGCATGCGGACTATTTTCAGCAACAGCAACGCGCTTTACAGCACAATATTCAAGCCTTACAGCAAGAAATTAACCAATATAATCAACAAATTGTGCAACTCAATCAGCAAATAGATCAGCTCAATTCGCTCGATCAACAACTGGACAATTCAGTGCAACAATTTAAACAACGCTTTCAACCGCATCTATTTCATAAGGGCTTATTTAACGGCAAACAGATTATGGTTTATGAATTTGCATCGGAAGCAGATTTACGTTTAACTCTCGCCCATGAATTGGGTCATGCCTTAGGCTTACAACATGCCAATGACCCACACGCCTTAATGTATCCGATGTTGCAACAGCAAAATGTGAACAATTTTCGTTTAAGCGCAGCGGATAAGGCCTTATTGAGCGCACGTTAGATTTGCGCCGCACGATTGTAAGCGGGTCGCATCTGAGGATTTATTCATGTTATTGTGATGAATGTATCTAGGTAGTCGAATGGAGCTAGGCATGAGTTATTATCATATCTTAATTGAAGTGAATGACCATATCAGTACGATTGAACAGACTCGTGATATTGAACTGTTTAATATTCAAGATATTGCGCCTTATCTGCATGCGATTTTAAATCCTTATTTCAACGAGCAAGAAATAGAGCTGGAAGATGAAAACCTCGGCTATGCAGATATTCTGCATTTGAGCATTAAACAGACTTTGTTGCCGATAGAGCACTTAATAGAAGAAGAACAAAAACAACTGCCTAGCGATACCGATGTCACCATTAGCGCCCATGAAATATTTAATGACCGTGAGTTAAGCCAAGATGTCACTGCTGTCATTTTTGATATTTTAGAGGCTATTAATTCGGACGATAGCGCATAACGGTTTCAACTATGCGCTTGGCTCGCCCAATAAGACCTTTAGCGCATGAGCTGTTTGGCACGTTCTTGGCGGAATGCCGCTAGAATTTTCTGCCCTGCGCGTCCTGTTGTATTCAGCCCCAAACGGTGCTGTTCTTGACGAATTGCCTGACGACTTTTATCGCCAATCAAGCCATCCACTGCACCAATATCATAGCCACGGCTGATTAGAAATGCTTGAATTTCACGCCGTTCGGCACGTGATGTACCTGCATCGTCGGTGGGCCAAGTGCTGACAAATGGCGTTGCGCCGCTTAAACGATCGGATAAATGCGCAATTGCCAACGCATAACTTTCCGCTGCATTATAACTGTAAATGGCATCGAAATTTTTAAATACCAAGAAGATGGGGCCATTTGCACCCGCAGGTGCAATTAAGCCCGCCCGGGTACTGCCTGATAAATTTCCTTGAATCAGCGCACTGCCATTGGCACGTGTTAAGCCTTGTGCTATCCAATGATTTAACGATTTTTTGTTACGCCGACTTTCACCAGAAATCGACATAGCTTGTGGAATTTTGACTTCAAAGCCCCACGGCATATCTGTTTGCCAACCGGCACGTTTTAAGAAATTAGCGGTAGATGCTAAGGCATCGCTGGTACTGGAAACCAAATCACAGCGACCATCGCCATCAAAATCGACCGCTAAGCGCTCATAGGTCGAAGGCATAAATTGAGTATGTCCAAATGCACCGGCCCACGAACCGCGCAACTGATCTTGCGTCACATCGCCACGTTGTAAAATCCGCAGTGTGGCAAATAATTCACTACGGAAATAACTTTGCCGGCGACCTTCACAGCTTAAGGTGCTCAAGGCTTGTAATAACGGATATTTACCTGAAATATCACCATAATTACTTTCTACGCCCCATACCGCAACGACGGTTTCCGCTGGCACGCCATAGGCCTGTTCCACCCGATTTAACACGTTTTGGTGCTGCTGTAATTTTTGTTGCCCCATCTGCACCCGTTCGTTATCGACCAAACCAGACAAGTAGTCCCAAATAGGCGTAGAAAATTCAGGTTGATAATTGAGTTTATCAATCACCGAATAATCAGGGCTTAACGCTTGGGTATGCCGATCATAGACTGCGCCGGAAACACCAGAGGTCACCGCTTGATGGCGTAAATTTGCCAGACAACGCTGAAAATTTGCATCGGGTATGTAGTTAGGTTTTACCGCAGCTGCGTTGCTAGAAGATGAAGCCGATCCAGCATGAATAATAAGTTCGGCATGCGCCGCATTGAAACTACTCAATAAGGCAGAGCCTAGAAAAAAAGCCAAATAATGTTTCATGTCAGAACCAAAGTTTTTGAATTTGAATTTATGTTTTACCTTAACATGTGACCGCTGTTACAAAGGGGCGAAATCGTAACTTAGGATTTAAAATTGTCGATAAAAAAAGCAATCCGAAGATTGCTTTTGAAGTGTTTAAAATGAATGGCATTTTTTATGAGAATTCAAAATGATATTGGCTACGCGGAAGCGTCATCCGCAACTGTGTGAGGCAGGACTCTTTCAGAAAGGAATGTTTCTGTGATAGATTTAGTTTTTGATGGTATTTGACGAGTTTTGCGGATGACAATGTTTTTGGTTACTTTGGGCGAAACCAAAGTAACAGAACAAGCTCCAAATATTTGATTTTAACGGTAAGACCCCGTCGAGAATGCTCAAAAAAGTTAAGGAGTTTTCAATAAACTCCTTAACTGACTGGTATTAATCCGAAGATTGCTTTTGAAGTGTTTAAAATGAATTTAAAGCGTCATGCGATCGGTCAGTGCCAACGGCACAGGCAAAATTTTCGCCAGTTGACGGCATAAAGCAGTTAAATCTTCAGACTGATTTGGCATCAGCGTGATATGACCGAGCTTACGCCCTACACGCTCCGATTTATTGTAAAGATGCAAATGTGCGCCGTTTAACGCCAATACATCTTCCGTTTTTGGATGCTGCCCAATAATATTAATCATGACCGTTGGACGCACCACATCGGTTGCGCCAAGCGGTAAACCTGCTACCGCACGAATATGATTTTCAAATTGCGAGCAAATCGCACCTTCAATCGACCAGTGCCCCGAGTTATGTACCCGACATGCCATTTCATTGGCATATAAACCCTGTTCGGTCACAAACAGCTCTAGTGTCAGCACGCCAACATAATTGAGATGATTGAGCAAACGGGTAATATAATCTTGCGCAACTGGCTCGAGTTCGGCGCTATTGGGTGCAGGAACTATCGAGTGCGACAAAATACCATGATGATGATGGTTTTCCGCCAAAGCCCAAGTTTTGACTTCGCCAGTTTGACCACGTACCGCAATAATCGATACTTCACGGCTAAAGTGCACAAAACTTTCCGCAATCAAGCTTTTGGCAGGGCCGAGTTCCGCCCAAGCGGTACCAATTTGATCTACTGAACGCAGTACAAATTGACCTTTGCCATCGTAGCCGCCAGTTGCAGTTTTTAGCACAATCGGTAAACCCAAATCTGTAACTGCTTGTTTTAAGCTGTCCACGCTATCCACTGCACGGTACGGCGCAACAGGAATCTTCAGTTCATCAAACAGCTGTTTTTCCGCCAAACGATGTTGTGCAGTTGCCAACGCCAATCGCGGTGGATACAGCGTTTTGCTTTGGGTCAGTACATCGACATAGGCAACAGGCGTGTTTTCAAACTCAAGACTAAAGACATCGGCACTGGCAATAAAATCTTGTAAACCCTGTGGGTCTTGGGTAGAAAAAACAGAACCTAACTGAGCCGCTGGGCAATCGGTTGTTGTTTCAAAAAAAGTACATTGCAAATTCAGGGGTAATGCGGCTTGTGCCATCATGCGGCCGAGTTGTCCACCGCCAAAAATGCCAATGGTTTTGTTCATGCGAAACCCCGTTACACTACACCTGGAATATTCTTACTTGCCACTTTTTCGGTTTGCGCCGTGCGGAAATCAGCCACATTTTTAGCAATTTCTGGACGAGTCAAACCTAAAATTTGTGCCGCTAAAATTGCCGCATTGGTTGCGCCTGCAGGGCCAATCGCCAAAGTCCCCACGGCAATACCTGCTGGCATTTGTACAATCGACAGCAATGAATCGACACCATTTAAAATCGAAGATTTCACTGGCACACCGAGCACCGGTAGGTCAGTTTTTGCCGCACACATACCGGGTAAATGCGCTGCGCCACCTGCACCGGCAATAATCACCTGTATGCCACGCGCACGTGCGGTTTCGGCATATTCAAATAAACGGTCTGGGGTGCGGTGTGCAGAAACCACTTCAGCTTCAAACGCCACGCCCAATTGGTTGAGCATGTTGGCAGCAGGTTCAAGCGTTGCCCAATCAGATTGAGAACCCATGATAATTCCGACTAAAGGTTGATGATCTGTTGCGACCGCATTCATTGGCATTTCCAGAGCAGGGTAAAAATAAAGGAGAATTTGAGCTTGCGCCAAGCGCAAAAGCATAAATAGGCAAGCATTATAGCGGTTTTTTGCAATAGCCCCAAATACAGATTATTTTCGGGCGTATTTGTGCGGTATTTAGCTTTGACTGCGAAATACAAAATACACACATCCTAGTAAACACAGCATTGCCCAGACATAATCAAGTTTAAACGGTTGCTTAAACAGCAAAATCATAAACGGTACAAACACAATTAAGGTCATCACTTCTTGGGTGATTTTCATTTCGCCCAAACTCCAACCGTATTGATTTAACATGCGGGTGGCGGGAATCATAAAACTATATTCCAACAGCGCAATACACCAGCTAAACAAGATTGCTTGCCAAATCGGTGCGCCGTGTAAAATTTTTAAATGACCATACCACGCCAAAGTCATAAAACAGTTGGCAATAATCAACAATAAAAAAACCAAAAGCATTGGATTCACAGGTTACATCCTTAACAAAGCTGAGCACTTTGAGCCACAAAAACACGGCTAGTTTAACATCAAGCAGTGTTTTTAAATGCAAATAACATCACCAATTTTCACTATCTTTTCAATGCTAGCCTTGCTATCGTTGCCAGTAATTTTTAATTCATAACGATCATTACAGGCACAACAAAAGTGCAGTATGGAAGCAGTGGAGAAGGTGAGTGATGCATCTGCATATTTTGGGTATTTGTGGCACATTTATGGGCTCTTTGGCGCTATTGGCACGAGATCTAGGGCATACGGTCACGGGTTCAGATGCCAATGTTTATCCGCCGATGTCCACCCAATTGGAAAATGCTGGTATTACCCTGATGCAGGGCTATGATCGCAGTCATTTACAGCCGCACCCAGACTTGGTGATTGTCGGCAATGCCATGAAGCGTGGAATTGATGCGGTGGAATACATGCTCAATGCAGGTTTACCGTATATTTCAGGGCCACAATTTTTGGCAGACCACGTGCTACAAGGCAAACACGTATTGGGTGTGGCAGGTACACATGGCAAAACGACCACCACCACCATGTTGGCATGGGTGCTCGATCAAGCAGGTTTAAACCCTGGCTTTCTGATTGGCGGTGTGCCGTTGGGCTTTAGTGAAAGTGCGCGTTTAGGCGGTTGCAAATACTTCTGTGTCGAAGCCGATGAGTATGACTCGGCGTTTTTTGATAAACGTTCTAAGTTCGTTCACTATCACCCTAAAACTGCGATTTTAAACAACCTTGAATTTGATCATGCCGATATTTTTGATGATTTGGCAGCAATCCAAAAACAATTTCACCATTTAGTGCGTACCATTCCGAGCGAAGGTCGGATTATTGCACCCATTACTGAAAGCAATATTGATGAAGTTTTGCAGCAAGGCTGTTGGACACCTGTGGTGCGTACTAGTCTGGAGCCAAATGCAGAAGCCAGTTTATCGGCAGAGTTGATTCATGCCGATGGCAGCCACTTTAATGTGCTTGAACACGGCAAAGTAATTGGCGAAGTGAAATGGAATATGACAGGGCAGCATAGTGTTGCCAATGCTTTAGCGACGATTGCGGCTGCACAGCATGTGGGGGTTAGCCTAGAACAAGCCTGTGAAGCTTTATCTAACTTCGGTGGGGTAAAACGCCGAATGGAGCTATTGGGAACGGTTCGTGGCATCGAAGTCTATGATGACTTTGCCCATCATCCAACTGCAATTGAAACCACGCTGGATGGTGCACGTAAACGTTTAGGTGAACGTAAACTTTGGGCGATCATTGAGCCACGCTCCAACACCATGCGCATGGGCAGCCACAAAGATGGCTTGGCGCATTCTGCTCGTTTAGCCGATGAAGTGATCTGGTATCAACCAGAGGGCTTGGACTGGGATTTACAACCTGTGATTGCCGCATCCTCAAACAAGGCCGAAGTCAGCCGTTCTCTGGATGACATCATTGCCCGTGTAGTGAATGAAGCAGGTGAGGGTGATGCTGTGGTGATCATGTCGAATGGTGGTTTTGGTGGTTTACACCAAAAATTGATTACGGCTTTGTCGTAATTTAGCCAATAGCCTATTTTAATCATCTAATTTTGTCACGGTATTCACTATCGTGACAGGCGGCATGGATGCCGCCCTTTGGACTGTGGTATAAGGATATACCATCAGTCTAACAAAGGATTTTTGTTACCTTGCGGAGTAAACTCCTCACCCATGAAAAGTAAGGAAACGCCTATATCCAAACAGGTCAATGATTCAGCCTATATGAGGCTGTCAAACTTTCCAAATAGAGATATCTCCGATCTATTTTGAATAGTAATTAACTCAGTTTATTCACCAATTTTAACGGCAAAATCTTCATTGCTATGCCCATTGGCAACCATGGCCACTGAGGTACATAAGCCTTTACTGATTCCTTCTCAATGGCTTTCACCAACGCCTTGCAACCCGTCTTTTCATCCACTTCAAACGGTAGTTTTTTCGCACCCTCATTCATTTCAGTACGAATATAGCCGGGGAAAATGGTTGAAACTTTAATTGGCGTATCCAACAACTCTGCACGAATCCCTTCAGCCAAATGCGCCACCGCGGCTTTACTCGCGGCATAGGTCGATAAATGCTTTGGTAAACCACGCATTGCACTCATCGAGGAAATCACCACCAAATGCCCTTTATTTTGCGCTCTAAAGATTTCAACCGCGGCTTCACATTGCGCCAATGCCGAAATAAAATTGGTTTCAGCCGTAGCGCGGTTTACATCAAAATGACCCTTACCGATACGGCGACCTTCACCCACACCTGCATTGACAATAATTCGGTCAATCGTTCCAAATTCTTGCTGAAAGGCTTTAAAAACCGTAAACACATCATCGTAATGGGTCACATCCAGCGTCTTAATCCCCACCCGAATCGAAAACTGACGTTGCAACTCCTGTTGTAACACTTCTAGACGCTCTAAACGTCGTGCGCACAACGCCAAATTGTAACCTTTAGCCGCAAATTCACGCGCCATACCTGCGCCCAAGCCTGAACTTGCCCCTGTAATTAAAATTGTTTTTGCCATGCCTGCCACCTATATTTTTAAATCCATGTTAAAAGTTCAGCATCACGTATTTTTAAATAATGATGCTCATTAAAGCTCAGTAATTGCAAACGTCCATCTGTCCAACGCAGTGTGGTAATACTGGCATTGGCAATCGACCAATTTAGCGCAAAGATCTGCTTTGCATTCAAACCTAATACTTTACCTACCGCCACAGAAATCACGCCACCAGAACTAAATACGACGGCTTGACGATGCTTGGTCATATCAATACTTTCGCAAAGCGATTGCAATGCTTGCTCAACACGTGATTGAAAGCCTAACCATGTTTCATGATATTCATGGTCATATTGCGCTCCAATCCAACGATCAATCGCACCATCAAAGATTTTGGCCAGATAAGCACGTGGATTGGCCATCAATTCAACATCCTGTTTCAGCAATTCAGGCTGATTAAAACGCGGTTCATATTGAGCAAAGACATGCTGATGATCAAACTCATTCCACGCCGATTCGGTTTGAATGGATGCATTATGGAAACTTTGCGATAAAGCGAGTTGCGCCGTCTGCTGATGACGTTGCATTGAACCTGCAACCACTAAAGGCGTTTGTTTTAGGGTTTGTTTAAAAAAATCACCCACAACCTGTGCCTGTTGTTCACCTTTAGCTGAAAGCTGATCGTAGCTCGCTGCACCAAACGACGCTTGCCCATGTCGTACCAAATAAATTGTGGTCATCGTTTTAAAATATCCTGTAGTTTTGCAGCATATTCAGGAATCAACTGCTGTGCTTCAGTATTGTTTTGGGCTATCAGTTTTAAAGCCCGAATATGTAAGGCATGAATCAAAATCCAAAAATCCTTAAAGGCGGGATTATCAGTTTGCTGATGGTAATAACGATAATAAATCTGTTGAGCAATCACCGCCAAACGGAATAAACCAAACACTTCATAGAAAGCCCAATTTTCTGGTTGTAGGCCTGTTTTATCCAGATAGTAATCCACCACCTGCTGGCGTGTCAGCATGCCTTTTAAGTGGGTCGGTTGACGGCGGCTGGATTTCATCAGGGCATCGTCATCTTCCTGAATCCAGTAGGCGAGGGCACTGCCTAAATCCATCAACGGATCGCCCAGTGTCGCCATTTCCCAATCCAGTACACCAATCACCTGAGTCGGTTGTTGTGGATCTAAAATGACATTATCAAAACGCCAGTCATTATGAATCACACAAGTTTTAGCATCGGCAGGAATATGTTCCAGCAACCACTGGCGCACAAAAGCAAAATCGGGAACATTTGGCGTAAGCGCTTTACTATAACGTGCATCCCAACCTTCAACTTGACGGCGGCAATAGCCTTCGCCTTTGCCCAGTTTTTCCAGTTCTGTACCTTGATATGGCACTTGATGCAACTCAATCAGCTTATCCAGCACATTCAAACACAGCTGTTGAACCTGTTGCTCATCCAGTTGTAATTCTTTGGGTAAATTAGCTCGCGGAATGATGCCTTCAATCCGCTTCATTACATAGAAATCACAGCCAATTACACTATCATCCTGACACAGTGCCAACATTTCAGGCAGGACAGGGTAGAACAGTACAAGATGCTTCTGCACATTGTATTCACGAGCCATATCATGCGCTGATTTGGCTTTGGTGCCTTTCGGTGGACGACGTAAGATCAGATCAGCATTGTCATATTGCAAACGATAGGTCCAATTCGAAGCACCTCCTGAATATTGAGTGACTTGTGCTTGACCTTGCAGTTGAACACCTTGATCCTTTAACCACTTTTCAACAGCGGAAATATCCAATTCTTCACCGTGACGAACCTGACCGCCGATATCAATCATTGTCATTTTTTTATCCTTATCAACGACCATAGCCACGTTTTTTGAGTTCTAGTTTAGCAATCATGCCCTTATGTACTTCATCAGGTCCATCAGCTAAACGTAAACTACGTGCTTGATTGAAAAATGCTGTCAGCGGAGTATCGCGTGATACACCTTCTCCGCCGTGAATCTGGATCGCCATATCAACGACGTTTTGCAATACAGTCGGTGCAACGACT
>SSHD01000009.1 GCA_008017255.1 Acinetobacter sp. | reverse complement strand
TAAAGCCCCTATCAGCAGGGGCTTTTTTTAACGCTTCTGTTTCAACAGCAACTCGCTGATATAGTCTATATACGTGTCTTCTTTCATTTCCGGCTGTAAAGCATACTGCTGATTCGGTTGAATACCTTGCCCTTCAATCATATTGCCCTTGGGAGTGTAATAATGTGCCACCGTCATTTGCAAGGCATCGCCACTGGCGAGCGGAAACAGTTTTTGCACCACACCCTTACCATAACTGGTTTCACCAACCACCCATGCACGCTGATGCTCTTTTAACGCCGCAGTAAACACTTCTGCCGCCGATGCAGAACGCCGATTAATCAAAATACCCAGTTTAAGCTGCTGAAATTCATTGGACGGTAGTGCCTGAAATTGCTGATCGCCTTCGGAACGACTTTTGGTACTCACGATGAGTCCCTGATTTAAAAATAAATCTGCCGATTCTACTGCTGCAGACAGCAAACCACCTGGATTATTGCGCAAATCCAACACCACAGCCTTGAGCTTATTTGCACTATATTCTTCAATTAAACGTTTGATTTCATTTGCTGTATCTTGCTGAAACACGCGAATCTTAAGCACCAACACTTGGTTCGGCAATAAAACTGGCTCAATATCGGTTTCTACTTTTTTATTGCGCACTAAAATTAGTGTACTGGCACCATGCTCCGGCTGTAGCTGTAAGGTGCTACCGATTGCACCATACAGTAAGCCCTGTACCTGATCTTGATTGAGCGGTTTTAATTCTTGATGATCAATTTTAACCACGCTTTGTCCATTACGCAGTCCAAGCTTACTGGAATCAGAGCCGTTTTTTAAATCCTGAATTTTCCATGCCCGCGCATGCGTGTCGTAATGCAAATTAAAATCGAGTGAGGCTAAATCACCCTCAGTATATTGCACTAGCTGCTGATATTCCTCCGCCGATAGATAGCGTGAGTAACGATCTAAGCCGCTAAGCAGCCCCTTAATCGACTGCTGAAATAACACCTCGTCAGGCTTTTTATCGACATAATGCGCACGCACCATGCTATAGATTTGCACAAATTGTTGAATCGACTCAATCGGCACTTCTTCGGTCTGTGCCGAAGTATCTTCTACCCAGCCCACACTTGGTGCAGCAACTAGACTAGCCCCCCAACACAGCAACACACTGGCATATAAAGCACGATACATGTTGCGGTGTTGAGTCATTGCTTCACCTTTTCAAAGATTCCCCGCATTGAGAGCGGGGTTCGGACGAATTAGCCCAAAGTAATTAAGTTGCGACCCTGCATTTCTGGTGGTACAGGAAGTCGCATTAAATACAGCAGTGTCGGTGCAACATCGGCCAATACACCACCTTGCGAAATAGTCGCTGCACTTGGACCAGCATAAATAAACGGCACCAATTCGGTAGTGTGTTGGGTATGCACCTGCCCACTGTCATGGTCATGCATTTGCTCTACATTACCATGATCGGCAGTAATTAGTAGATGTCCTTTGTTCGCCATAACTGCGGCATAAACACGTCCTAAGCAAGCATCGACCGTTTCCACCGCTTTGACTGCGGCATCAAACACCCCAGTATGTCCAACCATATCGCCATTGGCATAGTTCACCACCAATAAATCAAATTCACCAGAGTTGATGGCATTGACCAATTGATCAGTTACTTCTAGGGCACTCATTTCTGGTTGTAAATCGTAAGTGGCAACATTCGGCGACGGTATGAGAATCCGTTTTTCACCTGGGTATTCATCTTCACGCCCACCACTAAAGAAGAAGGTTACGTGCGCATATTTTTCAGTTTCGGCAATGCGTAATTGGGTTTTACCTAAATTAGATAAATATTCACCAATCGAGTTTTTCAGCCCTTCTGGCATATACGCCACAGGCGCATCAATACTGGCCTGATAACGCGTCAGCATCACGAATTTAGATAAATTCGGCACCACTTTACGTTCAAAACCAGCAAAGTCTTTTTCCACAAAAGCGCGGGTAATTTCACGGGCACGGTCGGCACGGAAATTCATAAATACCACGCTATCGCCATCTTGTACTGTGGCAATCGCACCAATGCGTGTGGCTTTGACAAATTCATCGTTTTCATTTTCGGCATAGGCTTGTTCTAAGCCCTCTACAGCGCTACTGGCCACACGTACCGCTTCGCCTTCGGTCAGTAAACGATAGGCTTGTTCGACACGATCCCACCGGTTGTCACGATCCATGGCAAAATAACGCCCAATCATCGTAACCAAGCCACCTTGATTTGGATATTGCGCAAATAAAGTCGTTAATTTTTCTAATGACGGTTTGGCGCTGCGTGGTGGGGTGTCACGACCATCTAAAAAGGCATGTAAATACACCGTTGCACCACGTTTTAGTGCAAGCTCACACATCGCCACAATATGATCTTGATGTGAATGCACGCCACCTTCCGACAGCAGCCCCATAATATGCACTGCGCCATGTGCGGCTTTGGCTTTTTCTACCGCATCAATCAGCACTTCATGCTCAAAGAAAGCACCCGTGCGAATGTCTTTGGTAATGCGAGTAAAATCTTGATACAGCACCCGCCCTGCGCCCAAATTCATATGGCCGACTTCAGAGTTGCCCATTTGTCCATCTGGTAAGCCAACGTCTTCACCTGAACCCGAAATCAAACTATGCGGATGCTTGGCTTTCATGGCAGTGAGGTTTGGCGTTTGAGCTGCCAAATAGGCATTATCTTCCACTGCTTCACGATGTCCCACACCATCCATAATTACTAGAACGTGAGGAATTTTGCCTGCATGTGCATCCGTCATCATAGACTCTCTATTTGTCGATCATTGATCGACATAGTTTACCGAAATTTAACTAAATTCTCTATGTGCTGATCTACAGCCCATACCGCAACCACTGGTAAATACGTTATCTGGCCCGATACAGCAAATAACTGCCTGCTATAAATAGCAATAGCACTGGAAAAAACACAAACCATGCAGGTGACGGCGCATAGACCAAACTGGCATAGCCTAAAAAGTCCTGCAAATAGAAAAAGCCTAGTCCGGTAAATAAAGCAATTACCAAACGAAAACCCATCGACTGCTGCCGCAACGGTCCAAAAATAAAGGAACAAGCAATCAGCACCAAAGTAATTAACGCAAACGGCGAAGTGACTTTTTGCCAAAAAGCCAATTCATAGGTTTTAGGCACTTGGCTGTACTCTTTCATATAGCGCATAAAACTAATCAACTGACTGGGTGATAAATCTTCAGGGTCTACAGTTACCATTTGCACATATTTCGGCTGCAACGCCAAAGCCAAACTTTGCTGCGCCTGCTCGCGTTTCACTGCATTGCCTTCTGGCAATACATCTACTTGCTGCGTTTGCTGTAAGGTCCATTGCCCTTGTTGCTCAAACTGCCCTTGTGCTGCGGTCATAAACGACTCTAGCCGATAGTTTTGATCAAAATTTAGCGTTTGAATATTACGCAACTGACCTTGTGCATTGGCATAATCTATATATACAAAGCGTTGCCCTTCACGTGACCAATAACCTTTGACTTCACCCAAAGCTGCGACACTGCGTTGGGTTTTTATGCTCTGCGCTTTTTCATTGGTGTATGGAATCACCCATTCACTTAAGGCAAAGGACAATACAATCAGCAATAACGCCGAACGCATCACCCAACCGACGATACGCCATAAGCTAATACCTGCGGCACGCATCACAATCAATTCACTATTTGATGCCAACGCACCCAAGCCCAACACCGAACCAATCAAGGCGGCAACAGGTAAAATTTCATATAAATAACGTGGCGCACCCCATAGCACATATAAAAAAGCATGCCATGCGGTATATTCAGGTTTGAGCGAACCTAATTCACCCAAATAAGTAAACAGCACTTGTAAAAACGACAGCACCAACGTTGTGCCGAGCATGGCAAGAACCGTAGTTTTGGTCACGTGCTTGGCGACTATTCGACGTGCTAACATTACAATCCCACTCGCTGCATACTTTGTTTAATTTTTGGGGCTAATTTTTGTTTTCGAGCAAACAAGGCTGCCGCAGTTGCATACATCAGCAGCACCACAGGGTAGGCCCAAATATCTAACTGATCTTTACTAATGCGGGTTTTAATTGCAATCAGCAACACAATTAAACTGGCGTAAATAAAAATGGCCGGAATAAGTCGATAATAACGCCCCTGTCGTGGACTGACCTCAGACAAAGACACCGCCAACATGAGGGCAATCACAATCACCCACGGACCAAAAATACGCCAACCCAGTTCACTGCGAATCACCGCATCATCACGTTGTTGCCATAATTTTGACATTGCTAAGGCTTCAACATCGCCCGTTTCAAATTTGACTTCTTTATCATTTTCTAAGCGCAAACGATAAGACTGAAATTCAGCTTGAGTATATTGCGGAGAATTTGGATAAATTTCGTAACGCCGACCTTGCAGCAAATCCACCACATTGGCGGTTTCATTGACCATTTCAACCCGGGTGGCTTCTTTAGCCAAAATCATGACATCGGGTTTACCATCGCGTTCGGCTTTTTGGTAAAAGAAAATATCTTTGAGGTTTTTACGGTCTTCCGACAACGAACCCGCGTAAATGGTATATGGCCCAGATGAAATAAATTCTTTTGGTCGCACCAAATCAAACCCCGTGCGCACGGCTTGGCTATTGGTCAATTTTTCAAATTCACGGATGCCCCAAGGGCCGATCCACACCATTAAACCGACTTGAACAATCAAATAAATAATGGTCATCGGCACTAACAGCCGTGCCAGTCGGTTACGGCTCACGCCGCTGCCATTGAGCACTGCCATTTCGTGATCGACATACAGCCGACCAAACACCAACATCAGGGCAATAAAAAAACCCAACGGCAAAATTAAGGTTAAAAATTCAGGTAAGCGATAGGCCAAAATACTAAATAAAATACTAGCATCTAAACGCCCTTGCGCAGCAATACCAAAATACTTGATTAAACGACCGCCCATCATAATCAGGGTCAATAAACCAATGACCACCACTGAGGTCGAAACCACCTGTTTGACCAGATAACGCCGAATAATCAAAGTAATATTCCAAAAAACCACGAACAAGTCTTGCTAGTTTACCCGAATGTTAAAAATATAAAACCTATCCCTTGTTGCCGATTGCAACCTCATATCTGAAAGTGTTTAATGGTCTGATCGTACTTGTTGATACATTAGGTTTTATACACAACATGAAATTTACCCTGCAAAGCACATTTCCAAGCCAAGCCTCTAGTGAATGTTTATGGATTTTGGTCGATTCTGCGCAACTACAACACAACTTAAAAACTTATCAAATCAACCAACTAGAAGATATTTTACAGGCTACGCAGTTTAAAGCTGGCTTGAATGAAACCTTGCCACTGATTGCCAGTATTGCACTGCAACCCAATACCCAAGTGCTTGGGCTTGGTCGGGCCGATGAACTAAAAGCCAACAAATTAGCCAAACTGGCACACACCATTATCAAAGCGACACAAAATAAATTTACACAAATTACTGTTGATATATCGGCGCTGCCTGCCGAGCTGCATCCATTATTTGCCTTGAATTTAACCCAAGCCGCCTATGGTTATGATGAGTTTAAATCTAAAAAAAATGAATTTGTATTAGAAACCATTCACTTGGTTGCACAGCATAGTCCGCTCAATGAGTCACAATTGAATTTGATTCATGCTGTGCAAGCAGGACAGAACTATGCCCGTGACTTAGGCAATCGCCCGCCGAATATCTGCTTTCCGGAATATTTAGCCGAGCAAGCGATTGCGCTGGCTGCTCAATACCCAGAATTGTTAAAAGTAACAGTTTTAGATGAACAGCAAATTGCCGACTTAGGTATGTATGCTTTTCTAGCGGTCAGCAAAGGTTCGGAACGTGCCGGACGCATTATTTGCTTGGAATACCATGCCAGCGTTGAGCAAGCGCCAGTGGTCTTGGTTGGTAAAGGCATTACCTTCGATACTGGCGGCATTTCACTCAAACCGGGCTTAGGTATGGATGAAATGAAGTTCGATATGTGCGGTGCAGCATCAGTATTGGGTACAATTCGTGCCCTATGTGAAGCCAAATTGCCGATTCATGTGGTCGGTGCAATTGCCGCAGCAGAAAATATGCCGGCAGGCAACGCCACACGTCCGGGTGATATTGTCACCACCATGAGCGGTCAAACCGTAGAAATTTTAAATACCGATGCCGAAGGCCGTTTGGTTTTGTGCGACACCCTCACCTATATTAAACGCTACAACCCCGCTTTGGTGATTGATATTGCTACACTCACTGGGGCTTGCGTAGTAGCATTGGGCAAAGTAGTCAGCGGTTTATTTAGCCCAGATGATGAACTGGCACAAGACTTAGTCCGTGCCGGCGAGCAATCGCATGACCGTGTTTGGCGCATGCCAGTAATGGAAGATTACCAAGAATTACTCGACTCGCCTTTTGCCGATATTGGCAATATCGGTGGGCCGTACGGCGGTGCGATTACCGCAGCCTGTTTCCTTGAGCGTTTTACCCGTGAGTATCGCTGGGCACACCTTGATATTGCTGGTACGGCGTGGTTATCAGGTGCCGCAAAAGGCGCAACAGGTCGCCCTGTGCCATTGCTGATGCAGTTTTTAGCCAACCGTGTAGCGACTGTATAATTTCATGCTCAATCAGCCGCAAATCAGTTTCTATCTGTTTGAACGTAGCAATGAACGGCAAGTCGATAGTGCCTGCCGTTTATGCCGCAAAATTCTAGCGCAGCACGCTAAAATTTGGTGGTATTGTAGCGACACAGCGCAGCAAACCGAGTTGGATGAGCGACTGTGGAGTTTTGAAGCTACCAGTTTTATTCCACATGGCATTGGGCAAATAGATGCTGCCGTGTGTATTTCCGAGCAGTTACCGCCATCCTCAGATTGGATTGTATTTAATTTTAACAATCATGCACTTGAAGCAGTGCATGATTTTAGTCACATTATCGAAATTGTAGAAAATAACGAAGCCGCCAAACAATTGGGCCGCGAAAAGTTTAAACGCTATCGCAGTTTAGGTATTGAACCGCGAACCTTTAAATTATAAAACTGTAAACATTGCGTCAGCTAAGGAGTGTCATGTGGCATTAAATGTCGGTCAAGATTTTAAAAAGCGTTGGTTAAATACCCCTGAAGCGGTGCGTCAGACCTATCAGGAAGATTTAGCACGAATCTGTGATTTGCTGTTGCCACACACCTTTACCCAAACTTGGCTGCACCAAGAACAGCAAGCACAGCAGCTTTCAGAGCAGCGCATTGCCACCGCCTATGCCAACTACAAAGCTGAACTGTTGGAACAAGCACGGATACGCAAACAACAAGCTTTGGAACAGGCTTTGGCAGACAAACGTAGTGCCCAAGCGGCGTATGCCGCACAATTGCAAGCCGATGAAATGCAGCAATTTCAACAACAAACCGAAAACCTACTCGCCTTACGCCAGCATATCGATCAAGAAATTAGCAGTCAAACCGAGCGCTATCAGCCTAATCCTGAATTACCAAGCATTGATTTTTCCCAGCCGCAACGCGCCATGATTGACGATCAGCAGATTTTATCTGAGCTCGAAAGCGTACGACTACGCCTAGAATTAGAAGCGGAAAGTTTAATTGAACAAGCGGTGAACGTGTTTCGGATGAAACTTCAGACGCTGGCAGAAGAAGAAATTGATTATATTTTGAAAAATAGTCAGTTTGCTGATGAAAAATAACCACAACAAAGCCCAGATGTTCTGAAATGTTAGTCAGTTAAGAAGTTGGCTGGCATTTTTTATTGATTATTCATAATGATATTAGATACGCGCAAGCGTCATCCACAACTGTTTGAGGCAGGACTCATTAAAAAAAGTAATGTATCTGCGATAGATTTGCGATTTGATGGTATTTGACGAGTTTTGTGGTGAGGCGCACTGCACCGCAAGATGCCGTCCTTGCGAAGCTTTGCTTCTCATTTGGGCGAAACCAAAGTAACAGAAAAAATCCAAATATTTGATCTTAAACAGTAAGACTCCGCCTTGTTTGCTCTAAAAATTAAGAAGTTTTTAATCAACTTCTTAACTGAATGACAATACAAAATCACTAAACTTTTGCTTAACGAAGCACTTATTTCAAAAAACCATTTTCAGCTAAAAACGCCATACTAATATTGGATTCAGTTTTCTGCTGTGCCGCTTGATTACCCAACAACAAGCGCTCAATATAACGTGCCAATACATCCACTTCCAAATTCACTTTGCTACCGACTTGCCAAGTCCCAATATTGGTACGTTCCGCTGTGTGCGGAATTAAATTCAAACTTAAAATATTGCCACGCAAATGGTTAATGGTCAGACTAATACCATCCACCGTGACCGAGCCTTTTTCTGCCAAATATTTAGCTAATTCAACTGGCGCCGTCACTTCAAAATACAGCGAGCGTGCGTCTTGACGCAGCAGGGTAATTTCACCCACGCCATCGACATGACCACTGACAATATGCCCACCAAAGCGTGTGGTCGGTAACATGGCTTTTTCCACATTCACCGCTTGCCCGACTTGCCACTGTCCCAGTGTGCTG
>SSHD01000127.1 GCA_008017255.1 Acinetobacter sp. | reverse complement strand
TTAGTCCCAAGATGCTGAGTCTCTTCACACTTGTCGTTGACAGCCTTATAGATCAAGTCCTTAACCGAACCAACAGAAACCAAGTCGGCATCTATAGATAAGCAGAACTCTTTGTTATTGATCACCTTAATAGAGTCAGAACTTAAGCTCTTCATCTGTTTACCAAAACGTCGGCACGAACTACACATCAGCACATGAAACTGTAAAGCACTCATCTCTTTAAAATTCAGTATTCGATCTTGTTTTTCTGAAAGCAATTGAGTCGCTTCTCGGCACGTCAACATGAACAATCCTCCTGAAGCAACCATTTATTTTCTAAACACTCACGTAAACGTGCTCGACTTCTGTACATCAACACATTTAAATGAGAAATCGTGAGTTGTAATTTCTGGCATATTTCTTCTGAACTCAGTTCAATCATTTCCCGCAACATAAAGACTTGTGCATACTTGGCTGGTAAATGATTTAAACAGGCATCAAATATGATCCAAAAATCTTGTTGTTCCATCATTTCTTCAGGACTTTGCCATGCGTGGGGTGCTTCATATTTATGCCAATGTCCAGCCTTATCAAACAATTCATCTATACTCAAATCATTTTCTTGATCATCAAATAACTCACTCATTGTGATTAAGCGGTTTTTTTGCCGAATTAAATCCACAATCTTATTTTTTAAAATAGCAAAGACCCACGTTTTAAAAGCAGCACGTCCTGAAAATGATTTCAGATGTTCAAAAGCACTCGTTAATGCTTCTTGTACAACATCTTCAGCTTGTTGAAAGGATGAAAGTTGTAGCAATGCAAATTTGATCATTTGCTGTCGAAGATCATTTAAATATTCGGTATTGTGCAATTGCTGATTTAATGATGTGGTTCTAGGATTTTAGACCACGCCTATAAGTGATAATCTACTCCCCAATAAGCATGGGAAATGCTTGTTTTTGGAGTCAACCATGACACGAAGAAAACGTCGTAATCATTCAGCAGAGTTTAAAGTTAAAGTTGCTCTCGCAGCAATTAAAGGCGACCACACACTCGCTGAACTTTCTACTCAATTCGATTTACATCAAAACCAAATCATCGATTGGAAAAATCAACTGCTTGAGCAATCAATCAATATTTTTTCACGACCAACAGCACAACAAGAACCAGAGATTGACCTCAAAGCTCTACATGCCAAGATAGGACATCAGGCATTGCAAATTGATTTTTTAGAAGGTGCGCTCAGAAAAATAGGGCAGCTGAGCGGCAAAAAATGATCGATAAGACCCATCAACTTTCGGTACGACAACAATCGCAATTGATTCAAATCAATCGCAGTACGTTGTATTACAAGCCCAAAGAGATTTCATCAACTGATTTGAGTTTGATGCGTCTGATCGATGAAATTCATCTCGACTACCCATTTATGGGCAGTCGAATGATACGAGATATGCTACAGCGTCAAGGGCATCAAATAGGTCGGCGTAAAGTCCGACGTTTAATGCGCTTGATGGGAATACATGCCTTGTATCCAAAACCCAATACCAGTAAGCCTAATCTTGCACACCGTATTTTCCCATATCTGTTGAAAAACATGGTCATCGATCACTCTAATCAAGTCTGGTGTACAGATATCACATACATTCCTATGGCTAAAGGCTTTGTCTATCTGTGTGCAATTATAGATTGGCATAGTCGTAAAGTACTGGCTCATCGTGTATCGATCAGTATGGAAACAGACTTTTGCATAGATGCGTTGCAAGAAGCAATTGTGAAATATGGTTGTCCAGAGGTATTTAATACAGACCAAGGCAGTCAATTCACAAGCGAGGCATTTTTGAATGAGTTAAAATTGCGAAATATCCGTATCAGTATGGATGGGAAAGGACGGTGGAGAGATAATGTGATGATTGAGCGGTTATGGCGCAGCTTGAAGCATGAGGAAGTCTATTTGAAGGCTTACGATACGGTTAAACAAGCGAAACAATCAATTGCTGAATATTTGGATTTTTATAACACGATACGTCCTCATTCAAGTTTGAATAAGGCAACACCGGATGAATTTTATGATCAACATTTACTAAAAGTAATGGCAGCATAATTTAAATATTTAGAGCGGATTTATCACTTATAAAACTGAATTGAGTGGTCTAATTAACGGAACCACATTATTAAATCATCATTATCAACTGAGTCTAGATACATATTGATGCCTTATTTAACACAATCTTGAGGAATATATATCAGTTCTAAGCGACTCAATAAATTAGATAGTGCATTGATCTGTAAATCAATCTCTTGCGCAGTCAGATCAACTAAAGTCGAGCTCATCAGTTTACGCAGTTCACCCTCAGCGAGTGGTGCTTGATTAAGTTTTTCGATCAGATATGCAAATAAGGGCGAGAGTGGCTCCACACAGACCTGATCATCTTGATTTCGCCATACCATAATTGCACTAGGATCTTGTTCAAAATCAGTTTGATTGAGTGTCCACCGATAAACTGGATATTGATAGACCAAAACCCACACTTGGGTTTTAAATTGCCATAGAGGTGCCTGAGTAAATTGCCTCTTTGGAATGTCTACAGTATCTAAATACAATTCTAGCCATTCATATTGAAGTAGCTCAGCCAACCACGGATAGCTTTGTAAAACTGGATGCTGTTGATCGCTTAAGTATTCTCTAAATTGCAGTGAAATATCATTATAAAATGGCGATTGATTCGTAGATTTTTGAAAAAATTCTTCTAATAGTTGTTGCCATGTTGGTTTTGGCAAAATCGATCGTGCAACGGGATAAACTAAATCGACAAAAGAACTTACGTTATTAAATAATAACTCTCGATAAACACGCATACGTTCAGTTTCAAAGGATGAAGGGATGGGTTGTTTAGGATCACGTATCCAATTACAAAATGCGTTTTGGGTATCTTGAAAAGAGTGGAATTTATTATTCATTTTATTATCCTCATCATTTGGTAAGACATGCTGCGCTAGACACTGCTGGCTGAATTAAATATTTTTTGTATACGTTCAATTTTCGCAAGTTCAGCTCGTAATTCTTGCCATGTCGGAATATTAAAATCACGTTCTAATAATGTTGGTTTTACACCATGTTGTTGATAAGTAAATTGTAATAGCTCCCAAACTGGATCACGAATCGCTGCGCCATGAGTATCAATTAATAAATCATCACTCACTTGCTCATGACCCGCAATATGCAAATAGCGGATACGATCTCGCGGCATTTTTTTGATAAATTCATAAGCATTGCTCTGATGATTAATACTATTCACATAGACATTGTTTACATCTAAAAGTAATTCACAATCTGACCTTTGAATGACTTCAGCAACAAATTCCGCTTCGCTCATTTCAGCATGTGGCATCAAATAAGTGGAAACATTTTCAAGCACCAACTTTTGCCCAAGAATATCTTGAACACGAAGAATACGCTCCGACACATAATGCACCGCGTCTTCAGTCATTGGTATCGGCAATAAATCGTATAAAAAACCACCGTCATTGGTATAGCTTAAATGCTCTGAATAAGTCATGACCTGATAGCGTTTTAAAAATGTTTTTATCTGTTGAATAAATTCAATATTGAGTGGATGCGGACCACCAATCGATAAAGAAAGTCCATGACAAATCAGAGGTGCTTTTTCAGCACATTGTTCAAGTAGTTTGGCATGTCGCCCACCAAAACCCATCCAGTTTTCAGGTGCAACTTCAATGAAGTCTGGATAAGTGTCCAAGTTTAAAAAGCTGTCGATAAAGTCGCGCCTTAAACCTAAGCCAACACCGGTTAAAACCGTCATGGAATATTCCTTATTGAATGATGCAGACCCAAATTAAGATTGATCTACATCATTCATTGATATTTTAATTCTCTGGCAAATTATTTGGCAGCACCACATTTTGCATCAGCAGCTTTTTTATCTGCTCCACATTTAGCATCGGCAGCTTTTTTATCTGCTCCACATTTAGCATCGGCAGCTTTTTTTGCTGCTCCACATTTGGCATCGGCAGCTTTTTTATCAGCTCCACACTTTGCTTCCGTTGTTTTATGTTGTTTTTTCGCTTTGTCAGCACCACATTTCGCTTCACCACACTTTGCATCTGCTGTTTTGGTTACATGTGTTTCAGTTGTAGTTGAAGCAGCAGAGACTTGAGTTGCTGCACCAACCATTGAAAGTGCAACTAATGCAGCAACTGATGTCATTGAGTTTAATTTATTCATTTTGATGTTCCTTTTTGAGTCAATTTTGGGTTTTGTACTAGAGTACATATCATTAGACGAGCGACCAATCCATTTATTACAGTTAAAACTAAAAAAATTATTGTAATAAACCAACGGTTCAATCGACTAATAACAATTGAATGCTACTCGGTGTGAAATTCTCATGAAGTACTTAATCAACTCAGTATTACAACGCTATCAAAATTTTCTACAACACTTTAAACATTTAGACGGCATGGCTGCACTGGCACTAAGAATATACCTTGTTCCTATTTTTTGGATGGCGGGGCAAAATAAACTGATGCATTTTAGTGATACTGTTGAATGGTTTGCCAATCCAGATTGGGGCTTAGGCTTGCCCTTGCCTACTCTTATGGCTGTTCTTGCAACTTCAGCAGAACTTGGTGGCGCAATATTATTAGCGCTTGGACTCTTTACCCGTTTAATCAGTATTCCACTGATCATTACGATGCTCGTTGCGATTTTGACGGTACATCTCCCAAATGGTTGGCAAGCAATCGCAGATGCACATGCTCCTTTTGCAAATGCACAAGTCTTGGCATCTACAGAAAAATTAGAAAAAGCACGCGAAATTTTACAAAACTATGGAAATTATGACTGGCTTACATCGAGCGGTTCATTCGTCATCTTGAATAATGGAATCGAATTTGCTGCAACTTATTTGATTATGCTGCTCGCGTTGGTTGTGCTGGGTGGAGGGCGATATTTCAGTGCAGATTATTGGCTGAATCAGTGGATAAAAACGCTTCATCGATAAAAAACGCCCTGTCATCAACATGGATGGCATGCACTTCCCATTAAAAAAATGGGCGGTTCGTGCTATTCAAACACACATTAGCCCTTCTGCACCAAATAATGAAATTCTTTATTGCCCGCAGCATCCAACACGTCTTCTTGTAATAATAATTCGTGCCCTAAATGCAGACAAAACTTCGGAATATCCCACGTTGTTGAATTATCGGTTGCAAACACCTCAACCACATCGCCCGTCTTGGCTTTACGAATCGCTTGATGCAACATCATCACAGGCTCAGGACAACGTAAACCACGCGTATTTAATTGAACCACAGGATGCTTCACTTGCTCAGACATCATAAAACTCAATTATTTAAATCGGACTATTTTAACATAAAGCCAGTACATAAAAATAAGTTCAAGCACCTAAGCTGCTGTACATTGTTTACCTATTTTTCTTAATGCATCCGCGCGCTATCTTCGGTATGATGAAAATCATCTAATTGATATTGAGAGTCTTTAGGAAAGATCATGATCGAGGAATCCAGTCCATCGTGGGGTATGCGTGGCTTAAGAAAATGGTTAGGTACCGCACCCGAAACCCGCGATGAATTACTCAGGTTAGTTCAAGATTCACGTCGTTTTTTAGAGCCAGATACGGTTGCTATGCTTGAGGGCGTACTTGATTTGCCCGCAACCAAAATTCGAGAAGTGATGACACCGCGTACCGCGATCATTAGCTTGCAAGAAGATGAGCAATTACTCGATATTTTACCGGTGTTGGTTGAATCGGCGCATTCACGTTTTCCAGTGTTTTCCGCCGATCAAACCGACAATGTAGTCGGGATTTTACTGGCCAAAGATTTACTGCCTTTTTTGACAGAACGCAATGTGACGGTCGATATACGTTCGCTGATGCGTCAGCCGGTATTTGTACCTGAAAGCGCCCGCTCCGACCAAGTGTTGCGCATGTTGAAAAATACTCAAACCCATATTGCGATTGTAATTGATGAATATGGTACAACCTCAGGCCTTGTGACACTCGAAGATATTTTAGAAGAAATTGTCGGCGAAATTGAAGATGAACATGATATTGCAGATGAAGAAGCCTTGTATATTGTGCCAGATGATGACCCAACCACAGCCAATACCTGGATTGTGCAGGCCTTAACGCCGATTGAATATTTCAACAGTATTTTAGACGCTGATTTTTCTGACGATGAAGTAGAAACCATGGGCGGATTATTACTACAAGAAATTGGTTTGGTCAGTGATTTAGCAGGACAAACCATTGAATTGGGCGATTGGCAATTTACCATTATTGAAGCCGATGCACGCACCATTAGTCTGATCCGAGCTGTACGCCAATGAGAAGCTATTTCGAAAAATTATTAAGCCCATCTCCTCGTCAACAAGCACTACCTTTTATTTTCCCACTGCTCATTGCACTGATTTCAGGTGCGATGTTTAGCTTTGCCCTTGCACCCTATTATTTTTGGTGGTTAGCGATTTTATCGCCAGCGTTACTGTATGCAGTCTTACGCCAACGTAGCCCACGCCAAGCCTTTGTACTCGGTTGGGCTTATGGCTTTGGCTTATGGTTTGTCGGTGCGTTTTGGCTGTATACCTCAATTCATGTCTATGGCGATACCAGTGCTGTGGTGAGCGTATTGATGATTGCGATTATGGCTGCAGTGATGGGGCTGTTCACCGCCTTTCAAACGTGGTTGTATCGACGCTTCTTCCCAGAAACGCCATTGACCTTTGCTCCGCTTTGGGTGCTGTTTGAATGGGCAAAAACGTGGGTATTTACTGGCTTCCCGTGGTTATTTGCCGGCTATGCTTTCACGGAACGTCTGCTCGATGGCTATGCGCCGTTATTTGGCGTGTATGCGGTTTCTTTTGTGGTGATTATACTGGCTTGTGCCTTAGTCGAAATTTTAAATCGACGTTGGTTTTGGGCTATTCCTGCACTGTTGCTAGTTGTAGGTGCATGGACGGCGGAAAAAATTCAATTTGTGCAACCTAAAGCGGCAAAACCGCTTAGCGTCTCACTGATTCAAGGCAATATTCCACAAAACCTGAAATGGCTGACCGAATATCAAATCAAAACCTTAGAGATTTACAGCAAACTGACCCGCAACGAATGGGGGCGTGACTTAATCGTATGGCCAGAATCTTCCATTCCGCTGTTCCAAACCGATATTCCAGAGTTTTTAAAGGCGATGGATGCTCAAGCCAAACGCTCCGACTCTGCTTGGGTGACTGGCATTCCGTATTGGGATATATCTGCATCTAGGGCGGCGGGCGAACCGCTATATTACAACACCATTATGGCATCGGGTTTCGAGTCTGAGGGTTTGTATAAAAAGCAACGCTTAGTGCCGTTTGGTGAATATATTCCACTGTCAGGCGCGCTAAAGTGGGTGCTGCCTGCCATGCAAAATGATGTCAGCATGAGTGGTTTTTCGCGTGGTGAAGACAACCAAAAGCCGCTTGTCGTGAAAGGTCATGCGCTCGCCGCAGCGGTGTGCTACGAGGTGGCGTATCCAAATTTAACCCGTCGTAATGCAACCAATAGTGACTTTTTAATTACCGTGTCGAATGATGCGTGGTTTACCGGTACTGCCGGTCCTTGGCAACATTTGCAAATGGTGCAAATGCGCGCCAAAGAAAATGGCCGTTGGTTTATTCGTGCCACCAATACTGGCGTGACGGCATTTATCGACCATCAAGGGCATATCGTGCAACAAGCACCGCTTGACCAAAGAACAGTGTTACGTGGTGAATTGCCTGCCATGCAAGGGCAGACTTTATATAGCCGTATCAGTGATTATCCAATACTGTTTTTATCGGCTTTACTGCTACTGCTGGGTTGGATTTATCGACCACGTAAGGTGGATATTTCGTTTAAATCACGGCGTTAAAAGCTCAACTCAAAAGAGCGTTGCTATATCAGCAACGCTCTTTTTTTGCTTACAAGTACAGCGACCATTGCCATGCTAAATATGCCACTAAACTGGCTAAACATAACATTGGAATAGTACGATAAACCTTAAACAACACCTGTTCAACGTTTGAACTCAAGGTATGGCAATGCCAAACACTGCTTTTTAAAGCGCTAACAAAACACAGCACCAACCATACACTCAACATACTCAGCGCAAAGAAGGCAATCATCATTTGGCTGCTGCCGACACTGCTTTCCCATAAGCTGAACGCAGCTTGGCTTATAGGCAGTAAACTTCAAATTAGCAACACAGTTTTCAACATTGCCCAATGAAACTGATGCAATTCATCCAATACCAAAAATGCTTTCACCGCGATGCTCCAGATATTATTTTATGTTTTAGATGGATTATGCAAAGCGATGGTCTAAAACAAAATTTTATTTTTTGGCATTATTTATTTTTGTTGTAACTATTGAACATGGAAATAATTATTATGATAATTCTAAAACCGAATTTATTTTATCAATCTTATATTTATTAAATAGATAGATTATCTTTCTGAATTCAGAAACATGATCACTTCACATTTGATTGTTAGCTTCAAATATGAAGTGATTATTCGCAAATCAATTATGGTTGATAATAAATATCAGCATCATTGCCTTCGCCGCCTTCTTTAGCATCGGCACCAAAAGAATATAAGTCAAATGTGCGACCTTCTGCGCCCGGAATCACATACTGTAAATCGTTTTCCCAGCTGTCTTTAGGATAACCACCCTTCACATATCCACCCGGTAACCAGTTTTTTGCCGACTCTGGTTTATTCACCAGTGCTTCAAGTCCACCATCTTGCATGGATGGATAGCGACCATTATCCAACTTATATTGATCTAATGCGCCGGCTACACCTTTTAAGGTAATATGTGTGGTATCAACTTTGGCTTTTTCACCACGTCCCATCACATTGGGTACAATCAGTGCCGCTAACACGCCTAAAATTACAATCACCACCATCACTTCAATTAATGTGAAGCCTGATTGCTTGTTCATCATTTTGTGTTTCTTCATATCCATCTCTTTCATGCAATTCATCAAATCATATTGTTCATATTAATAATCGGTAACATTACCGCAATCACAATCACCAACACAATGGCTGCCATTACGATCAACATCAGCGGTTCAAGCAGTGCCAATAAGGTCGATATAAAGGTGGTGACTTCACGATCTTGCATGGTGGACGCGCGATCGAGCATGCGATCGAGCTCACCAGATGCCTCGCCACTACGAATCATTTGCACCATCATCGGAGGGAAATAACCGCAACGCTCCAGTTGAGTAGCTAAATTTCCACCTTCGGTGACACGCTCCATTGCAACTTCAATCGCATCTCGAATCACCCAGTTATTACTGACTTCTGCGCCTATGCGTAAGGCTTCAACCAACGGTACACCCGAGCGAGTCAAAATAGACAAGGTACTGGCAAAACGTGCTGCATTTATACCACGTGAAAGTTTACCAAATAGTGGCAATTTGAGTGTTAAGCGATCAAAGGCATAGTGCCCTGCATCGGTGCGTAAAAAGCGGCTAAATAAAATAATGCCAATAAAGGCAACAATCAGCATACCGAGCCAAGCCTGTCGAATAAAGGCACTGACGTTCATTAACAATACGGTGATCCATGGCAAGGCTTGTTTACTTTGTTCAAAGGTTTTGACAATTTCAGGCACGACATAGGTCATCAAACCCATCACAATAGCAAAAGACATCAGCATTAATACGATAGGGTAAATCATCGCCCCTTGCACTTTCTTTTGCATGGCAAAACGGTTTTCGGTGTAATCGGACAGTTGATCTAAAATCAAGTCTAAATGCCCCGAGCGTTCTCCGGCGGCAACGGTGGCAATATACAACTCGGGGAAACGCCCCGATTGTTGCATACTTTGCGCCAATGAATGTCCTTCTAGCACTTTGGAACGCACCGCAATCAATAAGTTTTGCACATGCGCTTTTTCACTTTGTTTACTGACAGCGCGTAAGCCTTCTTCCAGTGGAATACCCGCCGCAACGAGCACCGAAAGTTGACGGGTCATCAGCGCAAGGTCATAAGCACTAAAACTTTTTTTAAACCATGCGCGCTGTTGTTGTTTATCTTTTTGTTCGACGGTGTCTACAGTGATAGGTGTCCACGCCTTGTCGCGCAATTGTTGGCGAATTTGGCGGGCAGAATCACCCTCCAACACACCTTTATGTTGCTTTCCAGTGGCATCGAGCGCAGTAAATTGATAAGCAGGCATGGTTCTGTTCTAATGGTTCCCAAATAGTTGTCGTGCTGTTGCAGCCCCAAGGACTGAGCAACCAATGTTCAGCAAAAATGCACGACATGAATGTGCTGAACTGTAGCATAAATTTTACCCATGAATGAAGCCTATATGTTGAACCAAAATTCCACTGCGCTGCTGTATCGTGTTCGGGTTGCCCTACCGGTATTTGTTTATGACAGTTTTGACTATACACTTAGTGCTGAACAATACGCACAAGCGCAAGTCGGCGCACGGGTGGCGGTGTCTTTTGGTCGGCAAAATTTGGTCGGTATCATTACTGAAAAAGTTGACCCAAATGCAGTGTTTACAGGTCAATTCAAACTCAAAGCCATTACCGAATTACTCGATAACGAGCCGATTTTAGATTCGCAACTACTCAGGTTACTGACCTGGTCGGCACAGTATTACCAGTTCCCAATTGGCGAGGTGATGCAAACTGCCTTACCGACTTTACTACGGCAAGGACGTGGCTTAGATATTTTGTTTCAGCACTGGCAAATCATAGCCCATGACAACCCAGAAGCCTTACTCAAGCGCTCGATTAAACAGTTCGATGCTTATCAAGTATTAAAATTGCATCCACACGGCGCAACTGAAAATGTACTGAATTTGAGCGGTGTCGAAACTGCAACACTCAAAGCCTTAGCAAAAAAAGGCTTGCTCGAGTGCAGGTTAGAACAACATGATTTCAGCCCAAGTACGGTGCAATTGGCACAAGTGCCACTGATTCCCAACCCAGACCAAAAACATGCCATTCAACAGATACTTAAAGCTCAGCAGCATTATCAAGCCTTTTTACTTGATGGTTTAACTGGCAGCGGTAAAACTGAAGTCTATTTGCAAGTCATGTATGAAGTGCTGAAACAAGGCAAACAAGTGTTGGTGTTAGTGCCTGAAATTGGACTGACTCCGCAAACGGTGGCTCGCTTTAAATCGCGCTTTCATTGTGATGTCGCCTTGCTGCATTCGGGTTTAAATGACTCGAAACGGCTACAGGCTTGGCAACATGCGCAAAAGGGTAAAGCCTCGATTATTATTGGCACCCGTTCGGCTATTTACACCCCACTGCCACATCTTGGGCTGATTATTTTAGATGAAGAACACGACCTATCTTATAAGCAACAAGAAGGTTTCCGCTACCATGCGCGCGATATCGCCTTGTACCGTGGGCATTTACACAATTGCCCTGTGATTTTAGGTTCTGCTACGCCGAGTATCGAAAGTTATCATTTGGTTGAGCTAGGTAAACTGCATTTACTGGAGCTGAATCAGCGAGCAGGTGCCGCAGTTTTGCCTAAAATGCAGTTGATTGATTTAAAAATTGCCAAGAAAAAACATGGCATCAGCCAAACCTTAATCAGCCACATTAAACATACCTTAGAACGCAAAGAACAAGTGCTGATTTTTTTGAATCGGCGGGGTTATGCGCCCATTTTGCTGTGTGAAAGCTGTGGCTGGCAAGCCGATTGCCCCCATTGTGATGCCCACTTTACTCTGCACGCACAACCCTATGCGCATTTGCATTGTCATCATTGTGGCAGCATTCATCGGCTACCTGAGCAATGCCCTGCCTGCCAAAAACCGAGCCTGAAAACACTCGGTGCAGGTACAGCCAAACTAGAAGAGCACCTACAAGAACTGTTTCCGCATTTTGATGTGATTCGGGTCGACCGTGACAGCACCAGTCGAGTTGGCAGTTGGCAAAAAATTTATGATCGCATCCAACAAAACAAACCAAACATTTTGCTCGGCACACAAATGTTAGCAAAAGGGCATCATTTTCCGCATGTGACGCTGGTGGCGATTTTAGATATTGACGCAGGTTTATTGAGTGTGGACATCCGCGCACCAGAACGCACTGCGCAGTTGATTGTACAGGTGGCAGGGCGTGCCGGGCGAGGTGAACACAAAGGTACGGTA
>SSHD01000055.1 GCA_008017255.1 Acinetobacter sp. | reverse complement strand
TTTTAGATTTAGCCGCAAACGTTAAAATAGTTGCGTCGGGCACAGGTTTCTTAGCCGATGGTGATTTAGTCAAAATCGCAAAAGATATTCCGGAAACGCCCTTGACCAAACAACTTGCGACCGCGCAGGAGCATTAATATGAATGTTTCTGCTTGGTCTATCCGCAACCCTATTCCAGGTATTTTATTGTTCATTATGCTTGGTTTGGCAGGTTTACTGTGTTTTCACTGGATGAAAATACAGCACTTTCCCGATATTGAATTGCCTATGGTGACGGTTACAGCTGCGCTTCCAGGCGCAGCCCCACCGCAGCTAGAAACCGAAGTAGCACGTAAAATTGAAAACTCGATTGCCACCTTACAGGGCTTAAAAAACCAATACACCAGTGTAAAAGATGGTGTGGTGGTGGTTACTGCTGAGTTTCAATTGGAAAAACCTCTGCAAGAAGCGGTGGATGATGTGCGCAATGCAGTTTCCCAAGTGCGTTCCGACTTACCTGCCGATTTACGCGACCCCATTGTCAGTAAAATTAATCTGTCTGGTTCACCTATTTTGACCTACACCATTCAATCGGTAAAAATGGATGAAGAAGCGCTGTCTTGGTTTGTGGACTACGATATTACCCGTGCCATGTTACAAGTCAAAGGGGTCGGTGCAGTTGCCCGTGTTGGCGGTGTGACACGTCAAATTGAAGTCGAACTTGACCCGCAAAAACTACTTGCCCTTAATGCCACAACCACTGAAATTAGCCGCCAACTGCGCTTAATTCAACAAGATGCCTCGGGTGGTCAGACTAAAATTGGCGGTAGCGAACAATCTATTCGCACCATTGCTACGGTTAAAACTGCAGCTGAAATTGCAGCTATGGAAATCGCACTCAACGATGGTAGACGCATTCGACTAGATCAAGTTGCCAGCATACACGATGGTATTGCAGAACGCCGTTCAGCCGCTTTGCTCAATGGTAAACCTGTTATAGGCTTTGAAATTACCCGCAGTAAAGGCGAAAGTGAGGTCGAAGTCAAAAAAGGCGTAGTCATTGCTTTAGATAAACTGAAAGCTGTACATCCAGATATTCAAATCACCGAAGCCTTTAATTTTGTTAAACCGGTGGAAGACAATTACACGGGTTCGATGGCGTTACTGTATGAAGGTGCTATTTTAGCCATTTTAGTGGTATGGCTGTTCTTACGAGATTGGCGCGCCACCATTATTGCTGCAACTGCCCTACCATTATCCATTTTACCCGCTTTAATTGGCATGTATTATTTTGGCTTTACCCTCAACACTGTTACGCTGTTGGCGATGTCATTGGTGGTGGGGATTTTGGTGGATGATGCCATTGTCGAAATAGAAAATATTATTCGGCATTTGCGCATGGGCAAAACACCCTATGAAGCTGCTATGCAAGCCGCTGATGAAATTGGTTTGGCGGTCATTGCCACTACGTTTACTTTAATTGCGGTATTTTTACCTACTGCATTTATGAATGGTATAGCTGGTAAATTTTTTGTGCAATTTGGTTGGACTGCGGCACTGGCTATTTTCGCCTCGCTTTTGGTGGCACGTTTACTCACCCCAATGATGTCGGCTTATATTCTTAAACCGTGGATTGGACCGATTGAAAAGCCCACTGAACAGTCTGATGTGCCAGTAACAGATCAAGGAACAACAACTTTAGCCAAAGACCGTGAAAAAGATGGCTGGGTCATGCGTCACTATATGCGCTTGGTGACATGGTGTTTAAAACATCGTTGGCTCACGCTTGGCGGGGCAATTGCCTTTTTTGTTGGCTCGCTGATGCTGATTCCACTGCTACCAACAGGTTTTGTGCCCCCACCAGATACTGGGCAAACCCAAGTGCGCTTAGAATTAACCCCCGGTTCACAATTTGTCGATAGCTTAAAAGCAGCAGAATACGCCCGCAGTTTGATTCAAGATCATCCTGAAATTAAAAGTATTTATACCACCATTGGTGGTGGTGCGGCAGGTAGCGACCCTTTTGCGGGTGGCGTATCCAATGAACCACGCAAAGCCACCTTAACCATTCAAACCACTGAACGTGATGAGCGCAGCAGCAGTTTACAAGAGATTGAAAATCAAATTCGGCAGCGCTTAGCACCTTTACCAGGCGCACGCATACAGGTTGGTTTGGCAGGAAATAACAGTCAGTATCAATTGGCACTTTCGGGTGATGACCCAGAGGCGCTAATGTCCACTGCACGGCAACTGGAACGTGAATTACGCAGCATTGCAAATATTGGCAGCATCACTTCCAGTGCAGCACTGGTACGCCCTGAATTGGTGATTCGCCCAGACTTTGCCAAAGCAGCTGACTTAGGTGTGACCAGTTATGACATTGCCGAAACCTTGCGTATTGCTACTGCGGGCGACTTCGATCAAAACTTAGCGAAACTGAATTTGTCGCAACGGCAAATACCAATCGTAATTAAATTGCCTTTAGCAGCACGCCAAGACCAAGCCTTAATTAAACGCTTAATGGTGAAAGGCAGTCATGGTCCAGTCATGCTTGGTAGCATTGCCGAAGTGAATATTGAAAGCGGACCGTCACAAATTGACCGCTTTAACCGCTTGCGTAATATCAACTTCAACATTGAACTCAACAACCAACCGCTTGGCGATGTTGCAGCTAAAATTGACCAATTGCCAACCATGCAGAACTTACCATCTACAGTTAAACGCACCAATATGGGCGATGCAGAAGTGATGCAAGAACTTTTTGCCAGTTTTGGTTTAGCAATGCTAACCGGTGTGCTGTGTATTTATGTGGTATTGGTGTTATTGTTCAAAGACTTTTTACAACCCATTACTATTTTGGTAGCGCTACCTTTATCGCTAGGCGGGGCATTTGTGTTGTTGCTGTTGGCAAAAAGCAGTTTTTCTATGCCAAGTTTAATTGGTCTAATTATGCTCATGGGCATTGCCAGCAAAAATTCGATTCTACTGGTCGATTACGCCATTATGGCGCGTAATGAGCGCAACTATTCACGCTTTAATGCCCTGCTCGATGCCTGTCATAAACGTGCACGACCTATTATTATGACCACATTGGCAATGGGTGCCGGCATGTTGCCGATTGCTTTAGGTATAGGCACAGACCCAAGTTTTCGCTCACCAATGGCGATTTCCGTCATTGGTGGCTTAATCACCAGTACCTTTTTATCCTTACTGGTCATACCTGTGGTCTACACCTTTATTGATGATATAAACCGTAAACTGCATAGTTTTAGAAGGTCGAAACCATCAACTCAGCCCATCGAGTCAGCATAATAATCAGGCAATAAAAAGACGATCAATTGATCGTCTTTTTACACATTACGTTAGATTTATTTCTTCGCCAACGCCTTTTTAATATCAGCTTCTATGGCTTCAGGTTTAGTGGTTGGTGCATAACGCCCCAATACTTCGCCATTACGCCCCACTAAAAATTTAGTAAAGTTCCATTTAATGTTACGGCTACCCAAAATGCCTTTGGCTTCATGGGTTAAATAACGAAAAATTACATGCGCTTCAGGACCTTTTACATCCACTTTGGCAAACATAGGGAAATTTACCCCATAGTTCCGTTGGCAAAAACCACCAATTTCCTTATTGGTACCAGGGTCTTGTCCACCAAACTGGTTACACGGAAAACCCAATACCTCTAAACCTTGCGCATTATATTTTTCATACAGTTTTTCTAAACCTGCAAATTGCGGGGTAAATCCACAGTTACTGGCGGTATTTACAATCAGCATGACCTTGCCTTTATAATCAGCTAGCGCCTTAGTATCTCCCTCTAATAATTCAGCCTCAAACTGATAAATATTACTCATGGATAGCTTTCCTCATCGTTTTTTTCTTGTGTTATAAGTTGTAATGAAGCCGAATTGACACAATAACGTAATCCTGTCGGCTGTGGGCCATCTTCAAAGACATGCCCCAAATGTGCGTCACAATCATGACAGACAATTTCAGTTCTGACCATAGCATGCGACGCATCTTCATGTTCATCTATTGCTTGATTATCAATAGCTTTATAAAAACTTGGCCAACCACTGCCACTGTCGTATTTGGTTTCGGAAGAAAACAGCTCTGCGCCACAACACTTACATACATAAATTCCCTTTTGCTTGCTGTTCCAATATTGCCCTGTAAATGCAGCTTCGGTACCTTTTTGACGTGTAATACGATAGTCTTCTGCCGATAACTCTCTTTGCCACTCTCTATCGGTTTTATTGACTTTGCCCATAAGCTACACCCTTTATTTTGTTGTTAAAAATATATTGATGATCAGGTTTTATATTTACGCCATTCGCAACAAAAACTCCAGTCTATTACACTACAATTTGTCGGAATTTATACACTTAGCGCACAAATAGCAAATAGTAAGCAAAATACAATTCACAAAGTAAGCAAATTTAATGCAATTTACTTCTAAGCAAGCAAATATAATGCTATTCTTACTGTGTACTATCGTGTAGGACTAAAAATGTCACAGAAAAAAAGTGTGGTTTTTAAAACCCTATTACCCAACATCAGACAATACCAACAACTGGGTTATACCCATGAAAAAATTGTTGAATTATTGAAAAATCAACATGATTTAGACTTAGTCAGCGTTGAAACCTTTAAAAGTTATTTATATCGATATGCAAAAGTGAATCCTGCTATGTCAAAAAATACTGCGCTCAATCACCCGGCTCAACCGTCTCGAGAAATTAAAAAATCAGCCAAACTCGAGCATGTTTGCTATGACATTCGTGGCCCTGTACTACGTGCCGCCAATGAAATGGAAGAGCACGGTCATAAAATTATTAAACTGAACATCGGCAACCCTGCGCCTTTTGGTTTTGAAGCGCCACAAGAAATTATTAATGACGTGGCATTAAACTTGCCCAATGCGATTGGCTATACCGACTCGAAAGGTATTTTTCCTGCACGTAAAGCGATTTGCCAGTATTATCAGCAAAAAGGCATTTTTGATATGCACGTCAATGATGTGTATGTCGGCAATGGTGTGTCGGAACTAATTGTGATGGCTATGCAAGGCTTGCTCGACAATGGCGACGAAATGCTGGTACCAATGCCAGATTATCCATTATGGACGGCTGCGGTGAATCTGTCTGGCGGTAAAGCGGTACATTATAAATGCGATGAAGAAAATTATTGGTACCCAGACATTGCCGATATGGAAAGCAAAATCACGCCAAATACGCGTGGTATTGTCATCATTAATCCTAACAATCCAACTGGCTCAGTCTACCCTCGCCATGTGCTCGAACAAATTGTAGCGTTGGCAAAAAAGCATGATTTAATTTTATTTGCCGATGAAATTTACGACAAAATTATTTATGACGGCATTGAACATGTTGCAGTCGCAGCATTGGCAGGCGATCAACTGTGTATTTCGTTTAATGGTTTATCGAAAGCCTATCGTATTGCAGGCTTCCGTGCTGGTTGGATGGCTATTACTGGCGATAAAAAACGTGCTGCCGATTATATTGAAGGTTTAGATATGTTGGCATCTATGCGTCTATGCGCTAACCATCAAGCGCAATATGCCATTCAAACCGCATTGGGTGGTTATCAGTCTATTAATGATTTGATTCGTCCAGGCGGTCGTTTATACGAACAACGTAATATTGCATGGGCAATGTTAAATGAAATTCCCGGGGTGAGCTGCGTGCGTCCTGAGGGTGCGATGTATTGCTTCCCTAAACTTGACCCGAAAGTTTATCCAATTGAAGACGATGAACAGTTAATGTTGGATTTATTGGTCGCAGAAAAAGTGCTATTGGTACAAGGAACTGGCTTTAACTGGCCAACTCCGGACCATTTCCGAGTGGTATTTTTACCTGCGGAAAATGAACTGCGTGAAGCGATTCATCGTCTTGATCGATTCTTGGCTAAAATGCGTTAAGAAAATAACACACATAAAAAATCCCCCTACGGCATAACCACCAGGGGGATTTTTGATACTTTAAGTAATGGCTTATTACTGTAGATCGCTCCATTCAGCTTCGTATTCTTCGGCTAGCTCTTGATTTTTAGCCAAACCATAACCACCCGCTTTATATAAACGTGCTAAATCTAACAACACTTCATTTTCACCTTGTTCGACTGCAAGTGCATAATATTCAGCAGCTTTTTTATAGTCTTTATTTAAGCCTTTGGCTTCTTCATACATATAGCCAATATTGGAAGAACCTAGGCCATTGCCCGCCGCAGAAGATAATTTAAATAAGCGCAAAGCCTCCTTATAGTCTTGTTTAACGCTCGCCTTACCCTCTAAATAAAAAATACCCAAGTTATTAATAGCAGATGATTCATCTTGTTTGACTGCCAAACGGTAATAATGCAAGGCTTTGGCAAAATCTTGCGTCACGCCTTCGCCGCCATCATTATATAAATGCCCCAGTTCAGCCTGCGCCAAGGCTAAGCCTGCATCTGCAGATCTGGTCATCCATTGCAAACCTTTTGCAGTATTAATTTTCACCCCGTCATCGCCATACAAATACAAGTATGCCAAATAATATTGGGCATGTAATTGGTCTTTTTGTGCTGCTTGGGTGTACCACTTAAGTGCAGTTGAATTATCTTCTTCTGTGCCTTCGCCATAATCAAGCATATAGCCAACAGCAAAAAGTGCATCGGCATTACCTTTTGCTGCCGATTTTTTAAACCACTCTAAGGCTTTACCGAAATCACGCTCAACCTCGTGACCATAATAATAAGCATCGCCCAAATTGTTTTGCGAATCAGCATCGCCCGCTTGGGCTTGCTGCACCAGTTCTTCACTATAAGGTATATCTTCTGCATGGCTTGTAGTCAGTACACTGCTGCTCAGTAATATTGAAAAGATGATATTTTTGATTTGCATTTTTTAGACTCATGTATGAATTTTTTTATGTGGGCTTATTTTAACCATAAAATATGCCGTGTAAATATCTATTTATCATACATTTTTTATATGCTGTAATTGTAAAAGTCCATTCTTAAACCATCACATATCAAACTCAATGCTGTAAATACATCTTCAATAAATAAGCCAATCTACAGACAGTTTGCCAAAATTTTAAGCATGTCATTTTCGCTTTGCGTGCTAAAATAAGCGCAGTTTGAAAAAGGATAATCTTTCTATGCAGTTTGTTCATCTCGGTATTCATACAGAATTTTCGATTACAGAGTCGATTGTTCGCATACCCGATTTGGTCAAAGTTGCGGTGCAAGATGAAATGCCTGCTCTGGCGTTGACCGATTTATCCAACTTACATGCTGCGATTAAATTTTACGAAGCCTGCTTAAAAAAAGGAATTAAACCCATTTTAGGCAGCGTCATTCGCTTAAACGATGCCGAACATAGAGCAACGCTGTTGGCTATGAGTAATACAGGTTGGCGAAATTTAACCGAGATTGTGTCGCGAGGTTTTATTGAAGGGCAACAGCTCGGTATTCCTTGTGTCAAAAAAGACTGGGTGTTGGAGCAAGCCGAAGACCTGATTGTACTGCTCGGACAACACAGCGATGTCGGTAAAATGCTCTGTTCATCTAACCCACAAAAAGCTGAGCCTTTACTTGAAGCTTGGATAGAAAAATTCGGCAATCAGGTTTACCTTGCTTTAACCCGCACCGAACGTGTTGGCGAAGAAGATTATATTCAGCAAGCGGTTAAACTTGCCGCCAAATATCAACTTGGCGTAGTCGCACACAACGACGTACATTTTATAGAACAAGATGATTTTGAAGCACATGAAGCGCGAGTGTGTATTGCCGATGGCTATGTATTGGGTGATGACAAACGTCCAAAAACCTACAGCTCAGAACAATACTTTAAAACTGCTGCGCAAATGTCTGAACTATTTGCAGACCTGCCTGCTGCACTTGAAAATAGCTACCACATTGCCAAACGCTGCAACGTCACACTCCAACTTGGCACCTATTTTTTACCAGACTTCCCTATTCCAGATGGTTATACCATCGACACCTATTTCGAGCATTTATCGCGTGAAGGCTTAGAACAGCGACTCAATCATTTATATCCAATTGCTGAACGTGATGAAGATTGGGCAGAGATTCGTAAGCCCTATGATGATCGCATCAAGTATGAAGTCGACATTATCCTCAAGATGGGTTTCCCCGGTTATTTCCTGATTGTCATGGACTTTATTGGCTGGGCAAAAAATAATGGCGTACCTGTTGGACCGGGTCGTGGTTCGGGTGCAGGCTCGTTGGTCGCCTATAGTTTAAAAATTACCGACCTAGACCCGCTACGTTACGAGTTGCTGTTTGAACGCTTTTTGAACCCAGAACGGGTTTCCATGCCCGACTTCGATATCGACTTTTGTATTGCAGGGCGTGACCGTGTAATTGAATACGTGGCGCAAAACTATGGTCGGCAGGCGGTTTCACAAATTG
>SSHD01000060.1 GCA_008017255.1 Acinetobacter sp. | reverse complement strand
CTACAAAATGTAAGTTATTTCCGTCATTAATGCGGTACTCTTTTTCTTCTGCTTCCAATGAGCCTAATACGGTATCTCGCATCGGATAAGACTTTACATCTGATTTTTTCATAGCATGTCTTGTATGGTGGCTTTTTACTAATTCATACTATACACGCTACCATACACAGCAACAAGCTATAAGAAACTTCATATAACAGCATAAACAGGCATAAAAAAAGCCTAAACCATTATGATTTAAGCTTTTCTTACTCATATAGCGTTATGTAAAGATATATGAATTTAAGTATTTGGTGGAGGTGGCGGGAGTTGAACCCGCGTCCGCCGGCATTACGCTCGAGAATACTACATGCTTAGATATCGTCTATTGTTTTAGCTCTTTGTGACCCGACGAACAGGGTACAAATCGCGATCCTCTAAGTTTAGTACAAAGCCCCGAGGCTTGGCTTTATACGGACTTGTGTGCGTGCGCTTCAGTCGGACTCTCTAACCACAAGTATTCAGAGAGGCGGACAAGCTGCCCTTAGGCAGCTAGAGCGTATGATTCGTCGTTTGCGACTAAAAAATGCAAATTTTATTTACGAGAGAAAATGCGCTCTCGGCATGCATCTATGAGTTTCATCACCAGCGTCGAAGCCAGAAACATCCCCAAAGTACAGCGCAATCATAACATAGCTGACCGAAAGTTAAATGTTAATTTCTCGGTAAGCGGTAAAAATTACGCTTGTTTTGTATATGGTGATAGAGAGGAATTTTTCAATCATCAGCGCAAGAAAAAATAGTAAAACCGTTATATGTGCGGAATCTATTTAAAACGCATAAGAGGCGATGGCGGTAGCTATCGGCTTGCCTTCATCATTGATCATCGTCATACGCGTGGTAGAACCTTTGCGGCCTAAACGTAATATTTCTGCGCGCGCGGTAAAAAACTTGCCACGCCCCGGTGCTAAATAATCGACACGCATATCTACCGTTGCCACACGTGCCGCTTTTTTTGCGGTTTCTGCAAGGTCATCGTCTTTGGCTTGGCTGTACAGTTTTGCCATAGTGACCACACCACCCAAACTGTCAAGTAAGGTTGCCGCCACACCGCCATGCAATATTTGAAAAGCAACATTGCCGACCAGTTCTGGTTGCATTTCTACATAGGCTTCGATGTGCCCATCTACTGGTCGCATTTGCATGTGGTTAAATTTGAAAAAGGGAGAGGTATTAAATGCATGACAAAGCTGCTTTAAAATCATATCTTGGTTGGCTTGCTCAACTGACTGAATATTACCTGTCCAGTTTTTGTTTGCATTACTCATAAGCTGTCGATATCCAAAAGAACGATAAAGCGTTAAAGCCCCATTATTTTGTACAAATTTAAACAGATGGGGCTACAATAGCGAAAATATTGAATTAACATCAGTCACTCAGCTCTCCCTAGCCTGACGTCAACCATTCAATTATACCTTTAAGTGTAATACTGAACCTCGAGATTGTTATGACTTATACGTTCAATCGCCCGGCATTTCCCGCGACTCGCATGCGCCGTATCCGTAAAAACGACCAACTTCGGGGCATGGTTAGTGAAACACATTTAAGTGCTAAACATTTGATTTATCCTGTTTTTGTGTTGCCAGGTCAGCAGCAAACACAAGACATTGCCAGCATGCCAAACGTGCAGCGTTTATCTGCCGATTTATTGCTGAAAAAAGCTGAAAGCCTACTCGAACTCGGCGTATCTAAACTGGCTTTATTTCCAGTGACACCACAACAAGACAAAAGTTTGTCTGCAGAAGCGGCGTGGCATGAAGATGGTTTGGTGCAAACGACCTGCCGTTTACTGAAAAAAGAACTCCCTGACATGGTGCTGATTACCGATGGCGCACTCGACCCATACACCACGCACGGTCAAGACGGCATTATTGATGACACAGGCTATGTGCTGAATGATGAAACTATTGATTGCTTAGTCAAACAGGCTTTAAGTCATGCCGCAGCAGGTGCCGATGTCGTAGCCCCAAGTGATATGATGGATGGTCGCATTGGCGCAATTCGCCAAGTGCTTGAGCAAAATGGTTTTATTCATACCAATATTATGGCGTATTCGGCAAAATACGCTTCGAGTTTTTATGGCCCATTCCGTGATGCGGTGGGTTCTGCCAGTAATTTAAAAGGTGGCAATAAATACAATTACCAAATGGATGTCGGCAATCGTGCCGAAGCCTTGCATGAAATTGCGCTGGATATTCAAGAGGGCGCAGACATGGTGATTGTTAAACCCGGCATGCCGTATTTAGATGTCGTGCGCGAAGTAAAAGATACCTTTGGCGTACCGACATTTGTTTATCAAGTCAGTGGTGAATACGCCATGCTTTCTGCCGCCATTGAAAATGGTTGGTTGTCTGATAGTGTAATTTTAGAGTCACTGCTATGTTGCCGCCGTGCCGGTGCAGATGGTATTTGGACGTATTTTGCCGAAGAAGCCGCTCGTAAACTCAAAGAGATGAGATAGGATTGCTTTGAAGTCTCCCCATGCGAAGGGGGAGATTTAGAGGGGGTATTCATTTAGGAACCCCCATCCCGACCTTCCCCCTCACAGGGGAAGGAGCAAAGCATTCGTACTTTTTTAAATTTCAATTGTGAATGCGAACATAACATTGATATAATGAAATTGCCCTTAACCTCTCTTTACCAAAGAGGGGGGATTAATGAAATGGTTTAAGCTGTTATGAAAATTGCCATTATTGGTGCAGGAATTTGCGGTTTACTGACTGCATTAGAGCTTGTTGAACAAGGCTGCTCGGTTGATATTTTTGATCAGCAACAAGCCGGTCAGGCCGCATCTTGGGCGGGTGGTGGTATTTTATCGCCCATGTATCCGTGGCGTTATGCACCTGCGGTCAATCAATTGGCACAATACGGCAAAGCCGCTTATCAAACTTGGAATGAAAAAATTGCTCCAGTCACGGGTATCGACTTTGAAATTAACAACAGTGGCATGTTGATATTTGATGAACGCGATTTTGCTACTGGACTGAGTTATGCCACGCAACACAATGAACCGATGCAGCACTCTGAACAGCTGAATCGACAGCAACTTGAACAAGTCAATCCGCATATTTCAACGCAATTTCAACAGGCAATTTACTTTCCGCAACTGGCAAATATTCGTAATCCTCGGCTATTACAATCGCTGATTCAATATTTAAAACAGCATCCATTGGTACGTTTTTTTGAACATTGCCCCATTGAAAAATTAATTACGCAACATGACCAGGTGCAAGGGATACAAAGTAAAAATGGTCAGCAGTTTTTTGCCGATCATGTGGTTCTAGCGTCTGGCGCGTGGAGTGAGTATTGGGCTGCGGAAACACAAAGCAAAATACCAGTGCAGCCAATACAAGGGCAAATGCTGTTATTTAAAGCCACAAAAGATTGGTTACCGACCATGTGTATGAATCGAGTGATGTACCTCATTCCACGCCTCGATGGTCATATCGTATGTGGTTCGAGCATGGCGGAGTGTGGTTTTAATGCAGCGGTTGATGAGCAGACACAACAATACATTTTAAGCGCCTGTTTAGAGATGGTGCCTGAATTGGCGCAGTTTCCGATTGTAAAGCGTTGGGCCGGTTTACGACCAAGTTCACCGCATGGCATTCCGTATATTGGTGCAATGCCCAATATGCAAAATCTGTGGGCGAATTTTGGACACTTCCGTAATGGACTGTGTATGGCACCTGCTTCGGCGCAATTGTTAAGACAGATGATACTCAGGCAGCCGACCTTGCTTGACCCCGCTGCGTATTCGCCGCAGCGTTTACAAAGTCTATTGTGATGTATTGCTAGGGAACATTTTCATTGCCATGCGTTGCGCTTGCGCACCGTAAAACCAATAGCTAATTAACAACAGGGGAATTGCCAGCATTAACCACATCACTAACACGGTAATTAAAAATGGCGGTTGTTGCAGAGAGAGTAGAAAGTTTTGCCAAATGGCAGGGTCTTTGCGGGCAAAAATATACATGCCGAATAGCAGACCAATCGCGTTATAGCTCCAAAAAATTAAGCTAAAGCCGAAAGTGAGGCGCTTTCTTTCTTGCTGCGTTGGCGCACGGCGGTTTTGTTTTAAAAACTTAAACAGCACCACAATCATGGCAACAAGATAAGGCAATGCAGTCAGCATAGTCGCAAGTGGGTAAGGCAGTAGTGCTGCCAAAATGCCCACTAACAAAGTCGATAGCAAGCAGATGATAAAAAACCAAACATAATACAACCGCAATGAAATCATGTAGATAAACCAAGTGAGTTCGACTTAGGGTAATAATTATAGTTTTTTTTCATTTTTTTTTCATTTTTATGTCAACCAATGCAAAAACAACAGCGTTATATAAGTTATAAGGTCGCAGCAACCGAAAATACATTGCACGGCATCCGCAGTGTTTTTCGGTGACTTTTCATTAAGACTCTCCAATTCACTCTTGTTTTGTTAGCAGCACAAACGAGATTGAGTTTTTGACCGACGATTCCTCATCACTCGAATCGTCGGTTTTATTTTTTCTGCAATCAAAAAAGTATCAGCAACTCAATCTTTAAAGTGAAGCAATCATTTTTGCACACTAATAAATATGGAATTGCATATATGTGATAATCCGCATATAATGATGTTCGAATATTTCATTGAGTTTGAGCAATGACTACGACAACAAAAGTCAAAATTTATCATAATCCAGAGTGTGGCACTTCACGCAATACTTTGGCTTTAATCCGCAATGCCAATATTGAACCTGAAATTATTGAATATTTAATTCATCCACCAAGCAAAGCAGAGCTGACGCAAATGATTGGCGATGCAGGTTTAAGCGTAGCCGATGCGATGCGTAAAAATGTTGCACCTTATGCCGAGTTGCAAATCGAACAGACCGCTTACTCGGACGATCAACTGTTGGACTTTATGTTGCAATATCCAATTTTAATTAACCGACCATTTGTAGTGACCGACTTAGGCACACGTTTAAGCCGACCGTCCGAGTTGGTGCTAGAGATTTTACCGGCAGCGCAAATGGGTGCATTTACTAAGGAAGATGGCGAGCAAGTGGTCGATGCCAATGGGCAACGCTTGAAATAATAACTTCATGGCGCTATGTGATTATTTTTATAGCCATAGCGCTGAGCACATATAACAATGGATCAAATTAATTTTTTTAAATGTTTGGCGGATGAAACCCGCTTCAACATTGTGATGTTGGTGGTTGCCAATCAAGAGCAATGTGTTTGCGATTTAACGGAAGCGTTGCAACTGAGCCAACCGAAAATATCACGGCATTTAGCTTTATTGCGGGCTTTGGGTTTATTGCAAGACCGTCGGCAGGGGCAATGGGTGTATTACAGTGTCAACCCAAACCTACCTCAATGGTGTGTAGACATATTAAATACGCTTCAAACCGCGCAATTATCGACAAAACTTGTAGCGTCTGTTTATCCAACAAATCACTATTGTGAGTAAAACATTATGAAATTTTTATTTTTATGTACAGGAAATAGCTGTCGCAGTATTTTATCTGAAGTGTTGTTTAATAGTCGTGCGCCAGCGGATTGGGTTGCTTATAGCGCAGGCAGTAAGCCCTCTGGTCAAGTGCATCCACTGACCCTTGAAACCTTACAAAATTTAGGTCTTGCAACCGAGGGATTGTGGAGCAAAACGGTTGATGATTGTGAACAATACAATGTTGATGTCGTGATAACCGTATGTGATTCGGCAGCACAAGAAGCCTGTCCGCTGTATTTGGGCGGGGCAATTAAAGCGCATTGGGGCTTGGCAGATCCATCGCATTTAGAGCTACCAAAAGCAGAAAAATTAAAAGCATTTCAAGTGACGGTAGATCATATTAACCGCCGTTTAGATGCGTTATTTGCACTGGATACCGCACAGATGTCACGCCCTGAACTGATTGCCGTCATCAATCAAATTTCACATATTGAATAATTGAGAACAGTATGGCTCAGCAAAAACTCTCCTTTTTAGACCGTAACCTAACGCTGTGGATTTTTATTGCCATGGCGTTAGGCATTGCCATAGGCGTATTTTTTCCGCAGGCTTCAGTCGCTTTGGACAAAATGAGTGTGGGTTCGGTCAATATCCCCATTGCGATTGGCTTAATTTTAATGATGTATCCGCCGTTGGCAAAAGTTGATTATGCCGCCTTGCCTGAAGTATTTAAAGACAAACGAACTTTAACGTTATCCTTAGTGCAAAACTGGATAATTGCTCCAGTGCTGATGTTTGCTTTGGCAATTATTTTTTTGCATAGCTACCCAGAATACATGACTGGTTTGATTTTAATTGGTCTAGCACGCTGTATTGCGATGGTTTTGGTGTGGAATGGTTTAGCCTGTGGCGATAACCAATACGTTGCGGCTTTGGTGGCATTTAACAGTATTTTCCAAATTCTATTCTTTAGTAGCTATGCTTGGCTGTTCCTAACCTTTTTACCGCCGTATTTCGGGATTGCAGGGCAGGTGATACAGGTCGATTTTTGGACTATTACCCATGCGGTGTTGGTGTATTTAGGGATTCCATTTTTAATGGGTTTTCTCACACGCTTGGTGTTGGTGAAAGCTAAAGGTTTAGAGTGGTACCACAAGCAGTTTTTACCAAAAATCAGCCCTTTAAGTTTGTTGGCTTTACTGTTTACCATTGTGGCGATGTTTAGCTTAAAAGGGAGTGATGTAGTGAGCTTGCCGCTGGATGTATTGCGGATTGCCATTCCACTGACCATTTACTTTGTGGTGATGTTTTTCATTAGCTTTTTTATGAGTAAATGGATGGGCAATAACTACCCTAAAACAGCAGCCATTTCTTTTACCGCAGCAGGTAATAATTTTGAATTGTCGCTGGCGGTGGCAATTGCAACTTTCGGTTTAGCGTCCCCTGTGGCATTTGCAACGGTGATTGGACCTTTGGTGGAAGTGCCATTGTTAGTTGCTTTGGTGGGGGTGTCGTTATGGCTCAGAAAGAAATATTTTTAAAGTGGGGCAACGTATGACGCTGGACAATTTAGACACCAAGCTGCTCACTCAGCCGACTGTTGAGCAAGTTCAGGTTCAACAGTTGCAGCATGCACCACGTATTTTGCTGCTCTATGGTTCAAACCGTGAGCGTTCCTATAGCCGCTTAGCGGTAATGGAAGCAGGGCGAATTTTGCAATACTTGGGTGCAGAGGTAAAAATTTTTCATCCCAAAGGTTTGCCTTTACCTGAAGATGCCGATACCACGCATGCCAAAGTGCAAGAGCTGCATGAACTTTTGGCATGGTCGGAAGGCATGGTGTGGTGTTCACCAGAGCGGCATGGCTCAATGAGTTCGATTTTTAAATCGCAGATAGACTGGATACCACTGGCAGGCGGGGCGATTCGTGCCACGCAAGGCAAAACACTGGCGCTGATGCAAGTCAGCGGCGGTTCGCAGTCTTTTAATAGTGTCAATCAAATGCGGATTTTAGGACGTTGGATGCGTATGATTACCATTCCAAATCAGTCTTCTATTCCTAAAGCATTTTTAGAATTTGAAGAAGATGGCAGTATGAAGCCATCGGCATTTTATGACCGTGTTGTGGATGTAATGGAAGAACTATATAAGTTCACCTTGCTCACGCGTGGGCAAAGTCAGTATTTAACCGACCGCTATTCGGAACGTAAAGAATCGGCAGAAGAACTGTCGAAACGGGTCAATCAGCGCAGTGACTAAACACGGCAAAACGATGAGCGCTTAAAACTAAAACCCCCAATCGAATGGTTGGGGGGAGTTTTAAGCGTTAGGTTTCGTCATTTTTATTGCGGTGCAGCAGTTGATATAAGCCATACATCAGCACAATCCATATTGGAATCATCAACACCGATTCTTTAAAGTTTTGCTGCCACATAATGTATAACACCATGCCGATAAAACCTAAAACCAAATAGTTGCCCCAAGGCGACCACAGCGCAGGGAAACTACTGCTTTTGTGTTTACGTTTTAGCATTTGCTTAAATTTTAAATGGGTCAAACTAATCATCGCCCAGTTCAAAACCAATGCACCCACCACAATATACATGAGATGTTTTAAGGCATCTTCAGGCATAAAATAGTTCAGCAACACGCAACCAAAAATCAACAATGCCGAAAGCAACACTGCCGCCACTGGCACACCTTGTTGATTGACACTGCGAAAAACTTTCGGGGCATTGCCTTGCTGCGCCAAACCGTACAGCATACGGCTATTGGCATACATACCGCTGTTATAGACTGAAAGTGCTGCGGTTAAAATAATAAAATTCAGCAGATGCGCCGCCCAGTCTATGCCCATTTGGGTAAAAATCATTACAAATGGGCTTTTATCTAAGCCACCTAAATCGAGCTGATTCCAAGGCACCAGCGACAGTAAAATCGCTAATGAACCAATATAGAAAATTAAAATACGCAGCACCACTTGGTTAATGGCTTTAGGAATGGTGGCTTTAGGGTCTTTTGCTTCGGCAGCTGCCATACCGATGAGCTCTATGCCGCCAAAGGCAAACATAATAAATGCCAACATATAGAACAAACCATCGAAACCATTGGGGAAAAATCCGCCATGAGTCCACAGGTTACTAAAAGACGCAGTGGAATTGGTATCGGCAGTAAATAGTAAGTACAACCCAAACACAATCATGGCGAGTACCGCAGCGACTTTAATAATCGCCAGCCAAAATTCAGACTCGCCGTAAAATTTTACATTGGTCAGGTTTATAGCGGTGATTATTATAAAAAAGAACAACACCGATTGCCATGCAGCAATATGCGGCCACCAATAATGGATATATTTCGCCACGGCGGTCAGCTCGCTCATGGCGACCAATATATACAGCACCCAATAGTTCCAACCCGAGAGAAAGCCCGGGAATTTGCCCCAGTATTGAAATGCAAAATGGCTGAAAGAACCCGCCACAGGTTCTTCCACAATCATTTCACCGAGTTGGCGCATAATTAAAAAGGCAATAAAACCGCCGATGGCATAACCTAAAATAATTGACGGTCCCGCCGCTTGTATGACTTGGGCAGAACCTAAAAATAAGCCAGTACCAATTGCACCACCCATAGCAATGAGTTGAATATGGCGGTTTTTGAGCCCACGTTGGAGAGTCGAAGTATTGTTATTCAAAAGGCAGCGCTCAACAAAAAATTGCAAGATTATTCGAATAGAAAGCAAGATTTTAGCCTAGTCAGGGTAAAGATCAAGCAAGGCTTTGTTGTTTGAGTTTTGGTTATTGGCATTACGGCTCTTGTCAAAACCGTGCGTTATACGCAATATAGCAGGCAAATTTTGCGGCATTTAGCACACGAAATAAAGGATAAAATTGACATGAGCGCAGTACCACAAATTAAAGTCCCTGCAACCTACATGCGTGGCGGCACCAGTAAAGGGGTGTTTTTTAAATTGGATGATTTGCCAGCAGCGGCGCAAGTGGCAGGTCAGGCGCGCGATCAACTGTTATTACGTGTGATTGGTAGCCCAGACCCGTATGGAAAACAAATTGATGGTATGGGGGGGGCAAGCTCAAGTACCAGTAAAACCGTGATTTTGGCCAAAAGTTCGCAGCCTGAACACGATGTCGATTATTTGTTTGGACAGGTGCCAATTGATCAGGCGGTAGTGGACTGGAGTGGCAACTGTGGCAATCTCACCGCAGCGGTAGGTTCATTTGCCATTAGCAATGGTTTAGTAAATGCAGAACGTATTCCTGAAAATGGTATTTGCACGGTGCGTATTTGGCAAAGAAATATTCAAAAAACTATTATTGCCCATGTGCCAGTGACAAATGGTCAAGTGCAAGAAACTGGCGATTTCGAGTTAGATGGCGTGACTTTTCCTGCTGCCGAAGTGCAAATTGAATTTTTAGACCCTGCCGATGACGGTGAAGACGGCGGCGATATGTTCCCTACAGGCAACTTGGTCGATGAACTGCATGTACCCGATGTTGGTACGTTCCAAGCGACTTTTATTAATGCCGGTATTCCCACTATTTTCCTCAATGCCGAAGCCATTGGCTACCAAGGCACAGAGCTGCAAGAGCATATTAATAGTGATGCAGCGGCGTTAGCACGTTTTGAAAAAATCCGTGCTTATGGTGCTGTGCAAATGGGCTTGATTAAAGATATTTCTGAAGCCGCAGCACGTCAGCATACCCCTAAAATTGCTTTTGTATCGGCACCGAAAAGTTATACCTCTTCAAGCGGTAAAGCAGTTGCGGCGGCAGAGGTAGATTTATTGGTACGTGCACTGTCTATGGGTAAATTACACCATGCCATGATGGGCACCGCTGCGGTCGCCATTGGTACGGCTGCTGCCATACCTGGTACTTTGGTGAATTTGGCAGCAGGTGGTGGTGAGCGTGAAGCGGTGCGTTTTGGTCATCCATCGGGGACTTTGCGAGTGGGTGCGCAAGCGGAACTGATTGCAAATAAATGGGTGGTTAAAAAAGCCATAATGAGCCGTAGTGCACGTGTATTGATGGAAGGTTGGGTACGTGTACCGGCGGATAGTTTTTAAGTCATCAGTTTAAATGTAGGTTTTTGCATTGAAGTCTCCCTTGCGGAGCTATTGCCGCTCCTCGGAGGGAGATTTAGAGAAGGGGGCTTTGGGTTTTAAGTTCAAAAGCCTCCGTTTGGCAATGCCTTGTTGAAAATTTCTTAATTTTTGAACATTCACGACGGAGTCTTACTGTTAAAATCAAATAGTTGGAGTTTGTTTTGTTACTTTGGTTTCGCCCAAAGTAACCAAAGGCATTTGTCATCCACATGAGGGGCGGCTAAAGCCCCGCAAGGTTCCATTCTTGCATCTGATTAATTCCATCGCAGAAACAATATCTTGCATATATTACGCAGGTTGTGGATGACATTTAGCACAAGTACATCATGTGCTAGGTTCAAAAAAGGCATAGCTAAATGATTGATATAAGAAGTCTATTATGTCAAAAGACAAAAATAGCCAGCTTGGTCTGGCAGCAAATAATGCTATGATGTCGACATGCTGACCAGTGTTGTCAATGTATCCTTTCTTTAAGATTTATCGAGGCGAATGTGTCATCTATTTCTCAAGTTAATGCGGATGTTCTAAATCAAGCTCAACAACGTATTCAACAAGATTTATTGACCGCATTGGCTGCATTTTCTATTCCTGAACCCTTAAAAGCAGCGGTGCACCATGCGGTGATGCTCGGTGGTAAACGTGTGCGTCCTGCATTGTGTTACGCGGCGGCGGCACTACAATCCAATGCACATTTTGCTGCGGTACGCCGTGCGGCAGTAGCGGTGGAGTTGATTCATTGTTATTCATTGGCACATGATGATTTGCCATGTATGGATAATGATTTGCTGCGCCGTGGGCAACCGACTTGTCATGTGGCATTTGGTGAAGATACGGCATTGTTGGCGGGTGATATTTTACAGTCGATGGCATTTGAAGTTTTGGCCAGTCGCTTGTTTGATGAACAAGGGCAGGGTACAGATGCCGCAATTGTGTTGAAGCAAATGCAAATATTAGCCACGGCCAGCTCTAAAATGGTCTGTGGGCAGGTGTTAGATTTGCAAGCCGAAGGCAAACAGGTCGATCAAACTGAACTGGAATATATTCACCGCAATAAAACCGGTGCATTGATTCAAGCCTCGATTATGATGGGTGCGGTGACCGTTTTTAGCGGGACAGACATTGCGATTCCAAAGTTGCGTCAGTTTGGTCAGAGCATTGGTTTAGCCTTTCAGGTGCAAGATGATATTTTGGATATTACCGCCAGTACCGAAACTTTAGGTAAAACTGCGGGTAAAGATCAGCAAGTGCAAAAATCGACTTATCCGGCACTGATGGGCTTAGAACAAGCGCAAGCCTATGCGCAAATTTTGCACGATCAAGCCTTTGAGGCGTTGGATTATTTTGGGGAAAATGCCAAAGAGCTCGTGGCCATTGCGCAGTTTTTGTTGGCACGGAAAAGCTGATATTTGCTAGGTATAGATAAAAATAAAGCAGCGATATCGCTGCTTTATTGTTTATAAGCTAGGACTTAGTGCTTACCCATAATGCCACGAATCGCATTGAGTACGTCGGCTGGTAAGACCACTGTTTTAGAGTTGCTAGATTTAGACAAATCTTGCATCGCTTTCACATATTGCTCACCCAGTAAGTACGCTACAGGAATTTCTTTATCGCCTACAGCACTGGTGACCATTTCAATGGCACGCTTTGAAGATTCCGCCAATACCACTTGTGCTTCTGCATCACGGCGCGATGCTTCTAAACGACCTTCTGCGCTTAAAATAGCCGCCTGTTTTTCACCATCTGCTTTGGTCACTGCAGCACGACGTTGGCGTTCAGCCGCAGCTTGTTCTTCCATGGCAGATTGCATGGTGCCTGATGGCTGAATATCTTGGATTTCAACTGTTTTTAGGGTAATCCCCCAATCAGCAATATCATCTGAAATAGCAGCTTTTAGTTTGGCTTTGATATGATCACGAGAAGATAAAGCATCATCTAAGTCCATTTCACCGACAATTGAACGCAGTGAGGTTTGTACCAAGTTTTGGATAGCCCAAGTATAGTTTTCAATACCATACACCGCTTTTTCTGGCGCGGTGAGGTTAATATAGGCTACCGCATTCATAATCAACACAGCGTTATCTTTTGAAATCACTTCTTGCGATGGAATGTCCAACACAATATCTTTGGTGGTGACTTTATACGCCACTTCATCAATATACGGAATGACGAAGTTTAAGCCTGGTCCTAAAGTGGTATGGTATTTACCCAAACGCTGTACAATCCATTTATAACCCTGAGGTACGATACGCACCCCTTTAAAAATAGTTGTACCGACAAAAGCTAAAAACGCTAAAACAATAATAGTAGCAACAGACATTGAAAATCCCCCTTTTTGTTTATGAACTGCTATGTGGTTGTACGACTAAATCATTACCCTGAATATCGATCACGCGAACGCGATCACCGACTTGAACTGGTGCATCACAACGGCAATTCCATTCGTCAGACCCTAAAACAGGCATCGAAAAGCGCACAATAACTTGTCCATGCTCAAGTCCGGTTTGAATGACCATACCGACCTGACCAATGGTTGCTTCACGTGAGAGTCCAGCTTTGGTCTTATCAATAGAAAGTGGTTTGATAAATTTGAACCAAGTAATCGTACATAAAATAGATAAAATTGCCCAAGTCACAACTTGAGTGGTAAAGCCCATCATTGGGAACAACCACAGTAAAATACACACCATGATTGCTGCAATACCAAACCATAAGGCGGCAAAAGCAGGCAAAATTAATTCCGAAAGAATGAGTAAAATCCCTAATACAAACCAGTGCCAAGGTTCAACTACAAATTCCATAGATTGCTCGCATGATAGAAGTGTAAGCGCTGAAAAAATATTCAGCATTTGCACTGTAGCAGATGATTATCTTGATGAATATAAAAAGATTGTTTTTTTGGAATTGAGGGCAAGGGTTGCAAAAAATCTTGCCGTTGTTGTACAAATAGCAACCCATGCGCCAGCAGTTTAGAACTTGGCTTTTGGTGCAGGTTTAAATGCCGCTGGAGATTTTTTGAAAGCGCTAATGGCATTTTTAATCTGTAGCATTTGCGCTTGAGCGGCTTTTTCGCCTTCTAAAATCGCTTCATTGCTCGACTTCAAATCGAGTACACCTAAATGTCCGACCTTGGGTTGAATTACCACAGTCGCCTGTTTAAGTTCGGCATTAATGCTTTGTTGCCCCATAATATTAATAGTTTGGTCAAGTAGACCCCACATGCTTAAGGG
>SSHD01000074.1 GCA_008017255.1 Acinetobacter sp. | reverse complement strand
TTCTAGCTTAGAATGATCAACTTCCATCCAAGCAGGGAGACCACGTTGAGCAGCTAATTCAATTGCATTTTTGATACGCAATTGTTGTTTAGCACCCTCATGAACAGCAATTACATCACCCGCTTTTACTTGAATAGACGCAATGTTTACACGACGGCCATTTAAAGTAATAGAACGGTGACTAACTAACTGACGAGCTTCTGCACGTGTAGAACCAAAACCCATGCGATAAACAACGTTGTCCAGACGGCTTTCAAGCAATTTCAACAAGTTTTCACCTGTCGCGCCTTTAACACGAGCTGCTTCTTTATAGTAGTTACTAAATTGACGCTCTAACACACCGTACATACGACGTACTTTTTGTTTTTCACGTAATTGTAGTGAGTACTCAGATTGTTTACCACCACGAGCCGCACCATGTTGACCAGGTGCTTTGTTCGCTTTTTTAGTTTTTACATCAAACGGTTTAACGCCTGATTTAAGTTGCAGGTCTGTCCCTTCGCGACGAGAGAGTTTGCATTTTGGACCAATATAACGAGCCATGAATGTTTCTCCTTACACGCGACGTTTTTTAGGTGGACGGCAACCGTTGTGAGGAATTGGAGTCACATCGGTAATGCTGTTAATCTTATAACCCACTGCGCCTAATGCACGAACCGCAGACTCACGACCTGGACCAGGACCTTTCACAAGGACATCCAGATTTTTCAAACCGTAATCCAAAGCTGCCTTACCAGCAACTTCAGCAGCAACCTGAGCAGCAAACGGAGTTGATTTACGTGAACCACGGAAGCCTTGTCCACCTGAGGTGGCCCAAGCCAATGCATTACCTTGACGATCGGTAATCGTTACAATGGTGTTATTAAAAGAAGCGTGAATGTGTGCAACACCTTCAGAGACGGTACGAGTGACCTTCTTGCGTGTGCGAGTATCTTTAGCCATCTTTTAGCTTCCAGAAATCTTACTTTTTAATCGGTTTGCGCGGACCTTTGCGGGTACGTGCGTTAGTTTTGGTGCGTTGTCCACGGACAGGCAAGCTGCGACGATGACGAAGACCACGGTAGCAGCCTAAATCCATTAAACGTTTAATGTTCATGGAAATTTCGCGACGTAAATCACCTTCGGTCGGAACCTTAGCAACTTCGTTACGAATCGCATCAAGTTGTGCATCGTCCAACTCACGGATTTTAGTGGTTTCAGCAATACCAACAGCTGCTAAAATGTTTTTAGCAGTGTGGCGTCCAACACCAAAAATATACGTGAGGGAGATAACAGCATGCTTGTTATCCGGAATGTTTACACCGGCAATACGAGCCATTCATTTTCTCCAAAAAGGCAGTAGTGATAACCAACCGCCCCACAAAAAAATCTTGAGGGGCGGATATTAACCCAATTCGCCTACTGAAATCAACAGGTCTTGGTTATTAGATTAACCTTGACGTTGCTTATGACGAGGTTCTGCGCTACAAATCACGCGAATCACCCCATTACGACGGATAACTTTACAGCTACCACAAATTTTCTTTACAGAAGCTTGAACTTTCATGATGAAACCTCTAAGTGCGCTTATCCCTGAGGATGAGCAGTCGTTTTTTTCATTAACGTTTGATTGTCATATTGATGCGACGTCAGGTGCGCTTGAAGTTGCGCCATAAAGTCCATAACCACTACGACCACGATCAGTAATGATGTTCCACCTAAATGGAACGGAATACCAAACGAGCTTTGTAGAACCATAGGCATTAAGCACACTACGGTAATATAAATTGCACCAATAAATGTCAAACGGTTAAGAATATGATCTAAATAACGAGCCGTTTGCTCACCTGGGCGAATACCTGGTACATATGCGCCGCTACGTTTTAAATTCTCCGACACTTCTTTCGGACTAAACACCAATGCCGTATAGAAATAACAGAAGAAAATAATTAACGTACCAAATAGCATAAGATATAACGGCTGACCGGGTGATAATAGCAATGCCACGTCTTGCAGACTACGTTTCACAATCCCTGCATTTGGATCAGCACTTCCCAACCATTGTCCTAAGCTCGCTGGAAATAACAACAATGAGCTGGCAAAAATTGCTGGAATAACACCTGCCATATTAATTTTTAATGGCAAATGAGTTTGCTGTGCAGAAAACACACGACGACCTTGTTGTTTTTGTGCGTAGTTCACAGGAATGCGACGTTGTGCTTTTTCGATAAACACAATCGCAGCAAGAACAGCCAATGAGAGTAAACCAAATACGGCTAAACCAATTAAACTACCTTGACCATTTTGCACAGAAGTAAACGACTGAATCACCAAACTTGGCAAACTAGCCACAATACCTGCAAAAATAATCATTGAGATACCATTACCAATACCACGTTCGGTAATTTGCTCTCCCAACCACATCAAAAACATAGTGCCTGCAACCAAAGAGGTTACAGCCGGCACATAGAATGCAATGCCTGAACTCAAGGTAATACCTTGACTAATCAAGCCTGCACACATCCCTATACCTTGCACGAGTGCAAGAAATAAAGTGCCATATCGTGTATATTGATTGATTTTACGTTTGCCTTGCTCGCCTTCTTTTTTCAAAGCTTCTAACGAAGGAACCACCGTAGACATCAGCTGCACGATAATCGAAGCAGAAATGTACGGCATAATCCCTAACGCTAAAATTGACATGCGCTCTAAAGCACCGCCAGAGAACATGTTAAATAAACCCAAGAAGGTACCTTCATTGGCTTTAAAAAACTGTGCTAAGGCGACATTATCAATACCTGGCAACGGAATATGCGCTCCTAGTCGAAAGACCAACAACGCGCCAATCAAGAACATTAATCGACGAATAATTTCACGATATTTCACATGAAACGGTTGGCCTTTCATCATGTTTACATGACCAGTAGAACTAGGAGTCATAGACACTCGAGATTACTCCTCGACTTTACCGCCAGCAGCTTCAACAGCAGCTTTAGCGCCTTTAGTCAACACAACACCTTGTACAGTGAATGCGCGAGTGATTTCACCAGAAAGCACGATACGAGCACGCGTTTGGTCACGACGAACCACATTCGCAGCTTTCAAAGTTTCAAGGCTAATTACATCACCTTCCACTTTATTCAGCTCAGACAAACGTACTTCAGCAGTTTTCAAAGCGATTTGGCTAGTGAAGCCGAATTTAGGCAAACGACGATATAACGCAGTTTGACCACCTTCAAAGCCTGGACGAGTACCACCGCTCTTACGTGAGTTTTGACCTTTGACACCACGGCCGCCGGTTTTACCAACGCCAGAACCGATACCACGGCCCAAACGACGGTGTTCACGCTTAGCACCTTCAGCAGGTGCAAGTTCATTTAAACGCAGAGTCATGGCTTATTCCTCTACACTAACCATATAGTAAACTTTGTTGACCATACCACGGTTAGAAGGCGTATCTTGCACTTCTACAGTATGACCAATACGACGCAGACCTAGACCTTGTAAGCAAAGTTTATGATTTTTTAAACGATGCGAAGAAGATTTAGTCTGGGTAACTTTAATCGTTTTCATGATTGATTACCCTTGAATTTGTTCTACTGAAAGACCACGTTTCGCAGCGACTTTCTCAGGAGAAGTCATATCACGCAAACCTTTAAAAGTTGCGTTTACTACGTTGGCAGCATTCGTAGAACCATAACATTTAGCAAGTACGTTATGTACCCCTGCTGCTTCAAGAACGGCACGCATAGCGCCACCAGCGATTACGCCAGTACCTTCTGAAGCAGGTTGCATGTATACACGGCTTGCACCATGACGAGCATTCACAGGGTGTTGCAAAGTAGTTCCCGCAAGGTCTACAGTGATCATGTTGCGACGAGCAGCTTCAAGTGCCTTAGAAATAGCAGCTGGAACTTCACGTGCTTTACCACGACCAAAACCTACACGACCATTACCATCACCCACAACAGTTAATGCTGTGAAAGAGAAGATACGACCACCCTTAACAACTTTGGCTACACGATCAACGGCAACCAGCTTTTCAACGAGACCTTCGTTTTGTTCAACTTTCGCCATGATTAGAACTCCAAGCCGCCTTCACGGGCAGCATCAGCCAAGGCTTTGATACGACCATGATATTTAAAACCAGAACGGTCAAACGCTACTTTAGTAACGCCTGCTGCTTTCGCACGCTCTGCGATTAAAGCACCAACTTTTGTTGCTGCTTCGATGTTACCAGTCGCACCGCTACGCAAAGATGCATCCAAAGTTGAAGCTTGTGCTAAAACTTTGCCACCATCTGCTGAGATAACTTGTGCATAGATGTGACGCGGCGTGCGGTTGACACACAAACGAGTCGCACCCAATGCACGAATGTGCAAGCGTGTGCTTTTGGCACGACGCACACGGGATTGTTTCTTTTCGTTCATAAGAACCTCGCGCCTTATTTCTTCTTAGCTTCTTTACGAAGTACAACTTCATCCGAATAACGAACACCTTTACCTTTATACGGCTCTGGTGGACGATATGCACGGATTTCTGAAGCAACTTGACCTAATAACTGCTTATTTGCCGATTTCAACACGATTTCAGTCGCAGTTGGCGTTTCAGCAGTTACACCTTTTGGTAAAGCATAATCAACTGGGTGTGAAAAACCCAGTGCAAGGTTAATCACATCACCTTTCACTGCAGCTTTATAACCAACACCAATCAATTGTAGCTTGCGTTCGAAGCCTTCGTTTACACCTTTTACAAGGTTATTTAAAACAGCGCGAGCAGTACCAGCTTGCATCCAAGCATCTTTTGATTCAGATGTTGGTGCAATTTTAAGCTGACTTTCTTCCTGTTTTAGCTCGACCAGCGCATGCAGGGTGAAAGACAAAGTACCTTTACTGCCTTTCACTTCGACCTGCCGGCCGTTCTGAGTAACTGTTACACCATTCGGTACAGTTACTGGGGCTTTAGCCACACGAGACATGAGGAATCACCTATTAACAAACAATAGCAACGACTTCACCACCAATACCTGCTGCACGTGCAGCACGATCAGTCATAAGTCCTTTGCTAGTAGAAACAATTGCAATACCCAAACCTTGCTTAACGCTTGGTAAGTTATCTTTGTTACGGTATTGACGCAAACCTGGACGGCTCACACGTTTTACCATTTCAATAACTGGCTTGCCTTCAAAATATTTTAAAGTAATGGTCAGTGTTGCTTTTGCAGCATCTTGAGCTACCGCAACACCAGAAACATAACCTTCTTGCTCCAACAAATTAGCAATCGCTACTTTGAGTTTAGAGCTTGGCATAGAAACTGTTGATTTCTTTGCCATTTGTGCGTTACGAACACGGGTTAGCATGTCGGCAACGGTATCTTGCATACTCATTTAGTCGCTCCTTACCAAGATGCCTTCACAACGCCAGGCACATCACCTTGCATTACTGTTAAACGTAACATGTTACGGCTTAGACCGAACTTGCGGAAATAGCCATGTGGACGACCTGTCAGACCACAACGGTTACGTAAACGAATAGGAGATGCATTACGTGGCAATGCTTGCAATTTTAGCATCGCTTCAAAACGCTCTTCTTCAGTTGCTTTTGAATTTGCAATCGTTGCTTTTAGTTCAGCACGTTTTGCAGCAAATTTTGCAACAGTCTTTTCGCGTTTCAATTCGCGATTAATCATACCTTTCTTAGCCATATCGACCTCTTATTTGAACGGGAAGCCGAATGCACGCATCAGCGCACGGCCTTCGTCATCATTGCGAGCAGTCGTAGTAATGGTAATATCCATACCACGGATACGATCAATCTTATCAAAGTCAATCTCTGGGAAAACGATCTGCTCTTTTAAACCCATAGAGTAGTTACCACGACCATCAAATGATTTCGCAGAGAAACCACGGAAGTCACGGATACGAGGGATTGCAATAGAGATCAAACGGTCTAGAAATTCATACATTTGTTCGCCACGTAATGTTACTTTACATCCGATTGGCCAACCATCACGAATTTTAAAACCAGCGATTGATTTGCGTGCTAACGTCACTACTGGTTTTTGACCAGCAATTAAAGTCATATCGGCAACCGCACCATCCAATAATTTCTTATCAGTTGCTGCTGCACCTACACCCATATTTAGGGTAATTTTGGTAATGCGAGGAATTTCCATCACATTCTTAACACCAAGCTCTTGCTGTAGCTTAGCTTTAAGTTCGTCATTATAACGTGTTTTAAGTCTGGCCATTGCCTAGTTCAACCTATTACTGTGCTACCGCCACTGCTTCACCATTTGACTTATAAACGCGAGTTTTCACGCCATCTGTCACTTGGTAACCAACACGGTCAGCTTTTTGGGTTGTAGCATTAAAAATTGCCACGTTTGAGATATGAATTGCTGATTCTTGTCGAACTTGACCACCTTCTGTACCAGTCGCCCGATTAGGCTTCTTGTTTTTAGTGACAAGGTTCAAACCTTCTACAACAACACGGTCATCAGAAACAGACAAAACAGTTCCCTGTTTGCCCTTCTCTTTACCTGCGATCACGATAATTTGATCGCCTTTTTTAATCTTAGCCATGATTGCCTCTTATAAAACTTCTGGCGCCAATGAGATGATTTTCATGAACTGTTCGGTACGAAGTTCACGAGTCACTGGTCCGAAAATACGAGTGGCAATCGGAGCTTTGTTGTTATTCAAAATAACAGCTGCGTTATCGTCGAAACGAATCACTGAACCATCTGGACGACGGATGCCGAATTTTGTACGAACAACTACAGCATTCATCACGTCACCTTTTTTAACACGTGCACGAGGAATAGCTTCTTTTACAGTAACTTTAATAATGTCGCCAACAGTTGCATAACGACGATGTGAGCCACCAAGTACTTTAATACATTGTACGCGGCGTGCACCACTGTTGTCTGCTACGTCGAGCATACTTTCGGTTTGAATCATTGCCCTACTCCAAAACCGAGCATCATCAGCCCATTCGAAAGGCATATATCCTACTCGAATTTTACCGATGATGCAAGAAATGTTGAATTACTCAGCAGCTGCTTCAACCACTTCCACCAAAGTCCAAGCTTTAGTTTTAGAAATTGGGCGGCTTTCTTTGATGGTTACAATATCACCAATTTTGGCAGTATTATTCTCATCATGAGCGTGTAATTTAGTTGAACGGCGGATTAATTTGCCATATAACGGGTGTTGAACACGACGTTCAATAAGCACAACAATAGATTTCTCCATTTTGTCACTTACCACTTTACCCGTTAATGTGCGGACTACTTTATCACTCATTGTCCGTTCTCCTGTTTTTCGGTAAGGAGTGTCTTGATGCGAGCAATAGTTTTACGAGCAATTTGCACTTCGTGCGTTTTACCCAATTGACCAGTTGCTTTTGCCATACGAAGACGGAATTGGTTAAGCTGTTGCTCATCAAGCACAGCTTTCAACTCTTCTACCGATTTTTCACGTAGATCTTTAGTTTTCATTACATTACCGTCCGAGTCACGATAGTGGTTTTAAACGGAAGTTTAGCAGCTGCAAGCGTAAATGCTTCAATTGCCAACTCATCGCTCACACCTTCAATTTCGTACAGGATCTTACCTGGCTGGATCTGACACACCCAGTATTCCACGCTACCCTTACCTTTACCCATACGCACTTCAAGAGGCTTTTCGGTAATTGGCTTATCTGGGAATACGCGGATAAAGATTTTACCACCACGTTTAATACGACGGCTAATGGTACGACGGCAAGCCTCAATCTGACGTGCAGTCATACGACCACGCTCAGTTGCTTTGATTGCAATCGAACCAAATGATACTGTACTACCACGGTGCGCTAGACCAGTGTTACGGCCTTTATGCACTTTACGGAATTTGGTACGTTTAGGTTGCAACATGGATTATTCTCCCTTGTCTGCAGCACGGTCATTACGACGTCCACGACGTTGTTCTTGACCCTCACCACGACCACGACCACGTTTAGCTGGACGTTCTTCAGCAGGAGCAGGGTTCATGACTTGTTTCATGCCACCCAGGATCTCACCACGGAAAATCCATACTTTAACGCCGATCGTACCGTAAGTTGTTTCTGCACGCATAGTTGCATAGTCGATGTCCGCACGAAGCGTATGCAAAGGTACACGACCTTCACGATACCATTCGGTACGAGCGATCTCTGCACCACCTAAACGGCCAGAAACTTCAACTTTGATACCTTTTGCGCCAGCACGCATGGTGTTTTGAACCGCACGTTTCATAGCACGACGGAACATTACACGCTTTTCCAATTGAGAAGCGATTGCTTCAGCAACTAGACGTGCGTCCAGGTCAGGGCGATCAATTTCATTGATGCTAACTTGCGCTGGAACACCCATAATATTGGTGAGTTCGCGCTGTAATTTCTCAATATCTTCGCCTTTTTTACCGATCACGATACCAGGACGAGCAGTGCTAATTGTTACTTTAGCAGCGCCTGTAGGACGTTCGATAAGAATATTGCTGATCATCGCGCTCTTAAGTTTTTTAGTTAAAAACTCACGAACCTGAAGATCTTTAAGCAAGTATTCAGCGTATTGTTTCGGACTCGCATACCAGTTAGCGTTATGGCGTTTCACAACACCCAGGCGGATACCGATTGGATGAACCTTCTGACCCATATCAAACCCCTACCTTAACGGTGATGTGACAAGTACGCTTAGTAATACGATCTGCACGGCCTTTAGC
>SSHD01000014.1 GCA_008017255.1 Acinetobacter sp. | reverse complement strand
TGCGCATACTGCCGCCGACATATTTTTCTGCCCAGCTCTCAAGTGGGTGTACCAACGCAGCGAGGGTTTTGCCTTTGGCGGTTGCTAAAACTGGATGGGAAATGCCCATTTGATACCAAATATAGCCGGTATAATGTGCGGTAAAAGAAATATGGCGGTGTTTAGAAAGTTGTTGTGTCATCTGTCCTAGACTCTATTTTCCATGATTTATATTCTGATTTAATTACTTTTAACATAATTTTCACGGCGGGAGTCATGTCGAGTTCTCATCGAGCTCTGTCTTTAGCCGTCGGCTCGAGCTACTTTTCATACGGGAAAAATAGGCAAAACCTGAGTTGCGGTTATAGCAACGTAAGATCCGCATCTCTAATTCGCAGCATAGCGCCCATCTTGCGCTGCGCCAAAGCTATAATCGCTTTGGCGCAGCGCAGGTTGCGGATGACGTTTCTGAGTATCTGGTTCCTGCGAATAATCTTATGCTATAAAATTAATCAATTCATTTATCTGCACGTTAAAACGAATTCTTAAAGTCTTCAATGGTTTTTTTGACGTTTTGCCAAGTTTCATCTAAAACGATGCTGCTACCGACTGGTATTGCTGGAATTTTACCACGCATTCGTTCTAAGCGTTGTTGGTTCGGTAAAGCCAATTGTTGCATACCATCTAAAGCTATACAGGCTGCGGCACGATCATTACAGACCAAGCCCATATCACAACCGGCATTTAAAGCTGCCTGTATTCGTGCATCTGCACCACCAGCTACACAAGCTGCTTGCATGCTTAAATCATCGGAGAATAATACCCCGTCAAATTTCAGTTGTTGACGGATAATATTTTGCAACCAAAATGGCGAAAAACCTGCTGGATTTGGGTCGACTTGGTCGTAAATCACATGCGCAGGCATCAAGGCATCTAGTTGTGGCATCAACTGAATAAAGCTCTGCATGTCTTTATCATAAATGTCTTGATAGGAACGGTGGTCAATTGCCGCAGCCACGTGTGAGTCGGCTTTGACCGAGCCATGACCGGGGAAGTGTTTACCTGTAGTCGCCATACCGGCTTTTTTCATACCACGCATAAAGGCACTGGCAAGTGGCACAATATCTTGCATATTTTTAGCAAAAGCGCGGTCACCAATCACATCACTAATGTCATTAAGGTCGAGTACTGGTGCAAAACTAAAATCAATCCCCACCGCAAGCACTTCAGTTGCCATCAACCAGCCACATTGTTCTGCGAGCGCAATGGCTTGTTCCGGATGGTGCAAATAGTGTTCCCCTAAACGTCCCATGGCAGGCAGTAGAGTAAAACCTTGTCTTAAGCGTTGTACCCGACCACCTTCTTGATCGACCGCAATTAAAATATCAGGGCGTATTTGGCGCATATGATCGGTTAGGGCACGAACTTGTGTTGCAGATTCAATATTGCGGCCAAATAAAATCATGCCGCCCACTTGCGGCGCTTGTAATAGTTCAATATCTTCTTGAGTTAGTTCTGTGCCAGCTATGTCTAGCATCAATGCGCCGATCATAAGAATTCCGTTTGAATTTGGGTGTAAATAACGAGCGTTAAATTGTGCAATGATTTGCTACATTTTGACAGTAAAGAATATGATAAAACGATATGATAGTGTAGATAAGTAATTGTAGTTCATTTATTTGTGATGAATTAACGTTATTGAATCAAGTCGGTTGATGTTGGGTTTATTGGTGTGTCATTATTGCCAGACACAAGGAAGCAGCAAAATTTTATGAAACTTCAAATGATTGCGTGTGCAGTTGCAGTTGCGACTGGTGGTTTGTTCTTTAGCTATACCATTAATGAGGCTTTTGCGGCATCGGCAGTATCCAGCGTTTCAACCACTATTCAGCCGTCACAAGAACAGGCTTTAGTGGCGCGTCAATTAGCAACGTTGGTCGATCGTCAGCATTATTTGAATATGCGTTTGGATGCTGCAACCTCGAAACGTGTGTTAGAGATGTATCTCGATAGCCTAGACCCAGACCGCTCGCTGTTTTTAAGCAGCGAAGTTGCTCAATATCAGCAGAAATATAATGCAAACTTTGGTATCAGCTTAAAAAGCGGAAATTTAACCGCACCTTTTGCGATTCATGCGCAATATCGTGAACGCTTAAAGCAGTTCTATGAATTTATGTTAGCAGAGCTGAAAAAGCCGCAAAATTTACAACAAAAAGATGTGTATTTAGAGATTGATCGTGAAAAAGCTCAGTATTTAAAAACTGAGGCTGAGCAACAAGCACATTGGCGCAAAATATTGGTTTCACAGTTAATTAACTTGACCATTAGTAAAGAAGAAGAACGCGCGAAACAACAGGCTTTAAAAGCAAATCCATCGCTTGCCAATGGTCAAGACTTAACTGGACCGGAAGACTTAACCCCAGTACAAACCCTAACCAAACGCTATACCCGCCAGTTAGAGCGTATGGGGCGAATCAAAAGTGATGATGTTTTAGAAAAAACCCTAAATGCCATGTTGGCGACTTACGACCCGCACAGTAATTATTATCCACCCATTGATGCGATGGAGTTAAACCGTCAAACTACTTTGCAGCTTGAGGGTATTGGGGTATCGATTCGCCCTGAACGTGGCAATGAAGATTACACCAAAATTGAAACGATTGTTGAAGGTGGACCCGCCAGCAAATCGGGACAAGTCAAATCAGGCGACCGCATTATAGGTGTGGCGCAAGATGGCGAAAAAATGATTGATGTGATTGGTTGGCCAAGTTCTGAAATCGTTGGACTGATTCGTGGTAAACGTGGTACCAAAATTACCGTACGCTTACTGGGCACTGGTGCCAGCATGAGCCAAGCACGCAATGTGACTTTGGTGCGCGATATTATTCAAGAAGAAGATGCAGGCGTGCGGTCACGTACAGTTGAAATTAACCGTGATGGCAAAAAGCATGTGTTTGGGGTGATTGAAATTCCATCCTTCTATTTTGACTATCGTTCACGCCGTGCCGGTGCTGAATACCGTTCGGTGTCTGAAGATACTGCCAAAGCCTTGAGCGCACTTAAAGCGCAAAAAGTTGAAGGAGTGTTGATCGATTTACGCAATGACCCAGGTGGCTCTTTAGAAGAAGTTGCACGCATGCTCGGTCAAGTCATTAAGTCGGGACCAGTGGTGCAAATCCGCGATGGCAATGGGAATGTGAGTGTGTTTGATGACACCGATGGTGGCGCACAAATTTATGCAGGCCCAATGGCGGTGTTGGTGAATTTAGCATCGGCCTCGGCAAGTGAAATTTATTCTGCAGCCATTCAGGATTATGAACGTGGCATCATTATTGGTAGTACCACGACAGGGAAGGGCACGGCACAAGTCCAATTAGATACCTTGGCGCATGGTCAGGCGACTTTAACGCAGCGTAAATTTTATCGTATTACCGGTGGCAGCACGCAAAACAAGGGTGTGATTCCAGATATTAAACTGGTTGATATTTACAATGAAGAGTTTGGTGAGCGTAAAGCGAAAAACGCCTTGAAGTGGGATACCATTCCAACTGCGCCATTTAAGCGTGAAGGTTCAGTACAACCGTATGTCGATAAATTATCGCAATGGTCAGCACAGCGTGTTGCCGCCGATTCGCAATTTAAATATTTGCAGGCCAGAACTGTAATTAACCAAAAAAATGCCGACCAAAAACGTGTGGTGTTGGACATAGAGCAACGCCGTGCTGAACTCATCGACTTAGAAAAACAAACCTTAGCGGTGGAAAATCAACGCCGTGCAGCAACTAGTCAAGTGCCGTATGCCAATTGGGAGAGTTATCAAGCCTCTATTGATGCCTTAATTGAATCTCGTGCCAAAATGAAAGCGCATTTGCGCCCGGCTTTGCCTGAAGAAGAAACTTTCATTACTGAAGCGGCCAATGTGTTGCTAGATTATGCAAAGCTACAAGGGCGTTAGTTGAGAACGTCTGATATTTCAAATAAAAAGCCCTGTTATAAATTACAGGGCTTTTTATTTGAGTCATTGGAATTATTTAGCGCGAATCCAAATTTGAGTGCGACGGAATAGTGATACGCCTAAAAACCACGTAAAGATAAGCGATTACCATTTGAAGATAATTTTGCTGAAAGGCCGTACATACGACCACTCAATGGATCTAAAATTTTACCGTCCGAATATTTAAAATCTTTTTTGAGTTTGAGCTTCGTCACAATGGTTAAACCTCAAATTGGTTGATGTGTGTAAGGCACAGGGCAATTTATACAAAACTCTTGAGGTGTGTAGCCGCTCTTGGCGTGATGTTAACGATTTTGCCTTGATAAGTTACATCTGTTTGTTGCGTGATTTCAACTTGGGCTTTTGGAGCTGCAGTGATGTCATCTACAGGTTGCCAGACCCCAATAATATCTTGAGCAAAAGTTAAATGACTAAAACTAAATAAAAATAACAATGCAATAAGTTTGCTGTACGAGTTTAATCCCTAGTGTTGCCCAGTTTTTCTTCATTATTTAAATGTGAAATTTAAAGGTTAAAGATGCTTGTGTAATTGCACATCGAATAAAAAAGCTTCTCAGGTTTCGATGACGAGAGAAGCTTTTGATTATACAGACTTGTAAAAACGAAGTGTATTATTTAGTTGCGAATCCAAACTTGATTGCGCCCTAACGCAGATACACCAACATAACCGCGTAAAGTTAAGCGTTTACCATTCGAGCTGAGTTTGGCTTTCATACTGTACACTTTGCCAGAGTTTGGGTCGAGAATACGACCACCAGTATAATTGTTGCCTGAACTATGTTTTAAACCAGTCAGCACATCTAAACCTAAAATTTGTTTATTGGTGTACGGTGCTGGGCAGTCTACACAGATTTCCTTTGGCGTATAGCCAACACGTGGGGTGATTTTGATAATTTTTCCGACATAGTTGCCATTCGCATCTTTGCGAATTTCCACTTGACCCTTCGGTGCTCCAGTCTTGTCATCAATGGTTTGCCAAACACCGGTAATATCTTCGGCAAAAGCAAAACTTGTCATGGCAGATAACAATAATGCACTAATCAGTTGTTTGTTCATTATTAACACCCTTAATAAGATCCATTTAACGCTTGAATCTCATTATGTAGTACAAACAGCAACCAGTTCAACAATATTTTATCTGATTGTTGTAAATTTCATGTTAAATGTAGGATAAATGTAGTAGATCAAATCGCATGAAACATCGTATTTACCGTCATTGCAAAGGTGGTCTAACTAAAAAAGCTTCTTCGTTTTTTTATAACGAAGAAGCTTTTCAATTGGTTGGTTTCTTTGAGTTATAGCGTTAGACTATTTGCCTTCACGAATCCAAATTTGGGTCCGCCCTAAAACCGATACCCCGACATAACCGCGTAAAGTTAAGCGGTTACCATTTGAGCTGAGTTTGGCTTTCATGCTGTACACTTTTCCGCTGTTCGGGTCTAGAATACGTCCCTTACTATAGTTGTTGCCTTCGCTATGTTTTAAACCAGTCAGCACATCTAAACCGAGAATGGGTTTATTGGTATAGGGTGCAGGGCAGTCTACACAAGTTGTCTTTGGTGTATAGCCTGCACGTGGGGTAATTTTGACTACTTTACCGACATAAGTGCCATTCGCCTCTTTACGAATTTCAACTTGACCCTTCGGTGCTCCCGTCTTGTCATCAACGGTTTGCCAAAGACCAGTAATGTCATTCGCAAAAGCCAAACTTGTCATGGCAGATAACAATAATGCACTCATTAATTTTTTGCTCATCATTTATATCCTCATTAATATCCATTTAATGCTTCAATCTCATTATGTAGTAAAAATAACAACTAGTTCAATATTATTTTATCGTACTGTTGTAAATCTCATGATAAATGTAGGATAAATGTGGGAAGCCAAATGGCAGTAAATACTGCATTCACTGCCATGCCAAAGGCGGCATAACGCCCTGCGACTGGGCCACGTTGCCATGCTTGCGCTGTTCCTATGGCGTGCGCAGCTAAGCCTAAAGCTAAACCTGAGGCGCGTTCATCATGTATATGTTTTAAAATCCAAGGTGAAAAAGCAGCGCCAATCACCCCAGATAAAATCACAATTAACGTCACCATCATCAGTGGGGCGTGCAGTAAAGTAGCAATGTTCAGTGCAATTGGCGTGGTCACGGCACGTGTGGCAAAAGCCATAATCGTTGGTTCAGACAGGTGTAACAAATACGCCAAGCCCATTGGTAAAGCCACAGCACTGATACTGGCAAAACATAAAATTCCCAGCATAGATTTAATCGGTAAATCATCGTAACGCATGGCAGCCAAAGGAATGGCGAGTGCCACCGTCACATAACCCAATAAGTGGCTAAACAGGCTGTTGACACTGTGCATATAGCGTTCATAGGGCAGACCTAAAAGCGCCAATAACCCAATGACAATACACATGGCAAATACAATCACTGGAATTTGTGGCAGTTTTTTATTGAGCGGTTTTGCCGCAAGGTAACTCACTATAGTGATAATGAAGCCATATATAATCATCAGCATCATTTAGCTCCTATAACCAGCGTTTTGCCATTTTGGCGTAAACCCATAACGGCAATAAAGTGCTTAGGCTCAGCACAAATAAAAACACTGGAATTTGTTTGCCCAAATGTACCAACATCATCAAAGAGCCTGCACAAATCGGCAAAAAGGCAAAGGCACTTTCTTTCAGAATTTTATTGTTGGTGTCGACCAGTCGATGCGGAATTTTTTTAAGTTTTCTCCACAGCAATAAAGCGGCGAGCAGACTCAGCAGCCCGAGTAAATTGCCTAACTCTGGCTGTTGAAAATAGGTGCTGATCAAGACGGCGCTTTCACGAAATACAATAATCAATGCAATCGTGGCAATCCAAGCAGTCCAATCAATATGTTTCATCTGTGCTATTACTCGGGGCAAAATTTAGCAGGCTTGAGCCGCATTATAACCTGAGCGAGACTGCGGCTTTCAAGTTGCGCGAGTTTAAGTTAGTCATGGTTTCGTGTGGTTTAGATTTGCACGCTGCTCACTCGGTTTTCGATCTTGTTCAAATTCTTCCAAAGGTCGTTGCAACAAATCAGCTTTATCTCCGACTATTTCAGCGATAGGCAAATGCGCTTGTTTTAGCAGTTGCTCTAGTTTGTGCGGTGCAATACAGACAGTAATATGTAAATTACCGAGATCATCATACTGTTCATATTGAATTACATTCAGCGCATACAACTGGGTGCGAAGTTTGGCATAGGCGGGTTTAAGCAGCAGATCGAAATGCTGCAATTGTCCCATTAAGCATTGTTGTACTGCCTGACTAAGTAAGTCCAAGCCTTGCCCAGAATGGGCGGAAACATAGACTCGATCGGGCAAATCGGGTGCTTTATAGATAATTTTAGCGGCATCGCCACTTAAATCAATTTTATTATAAACATGCAAAATCGGCGCATCGGCACCAATTTCTTTTAGCACGGACTCAACCGCTTCAATCTGTTCTGGCATGTTGGGACTGTTGCTATCTATCACGTGTAACAGCAAGGTGGCTTGCAAAGTTTCTTCTAAGGTGGCTTTAAAAGATTCGACTAAATCGTGCTGTAAATTGCGTACGAAACCCACTGTATCAGCCAGTACCACTGTGCCTATGCCGTCCCAGTCTAAACGGCGTAAAGTTGGGTCGAGGGTGGCAAACAGTTGGTCGGCGGCATAGGCATCACTTTTTGCCAATATATTAAATAAGGTAGACTTACCGGCATTGGTATAACCCACTAAAGAGATGGTTGGAATGGCGGCTTTTTGGCGTGCTGCACGACCTTGCAAGCGGGTGTGTTGGACTTTGACTAATTTATCTTTGAGTTGGGTCATGCGTACTCGAATCAGTCGGCGATCGGTTTCCAGTTGCGATTCACCTGGGCCACGCAAGCCAATGCCACCTTTTTGTTGTTCTAAATTGCCGCTCCAACCTCGTATCAAACGGGTAGATAAATGTTTCAGCTGAGCTAACTCAACCTGTAATTTACCCTCGTGGGTACGTGCACGTAAGGCGAAAATATCTAAAATTAAACCCGTGCGATCAATCACACGGCATTTCAATACTTTTTCTAAATTGCGTTCTTGGGCGGGGGAAAGTGCGTGATCAAATATGACTAATTGTGCATCGAGCTCTTGTACCAGCTCGGCAATTTCATCGACCTTACCTGAACCAATGAAAAATTTTGGATCAGGTCGATGACGTGGTACCGAAAGATGTTGCAACATTTCAGCACCTGCAGATTGAGCCAGTAAGCGAAACTCTTCAGCATCCAGATCGTCAAGTAATTGCACTGCAACACTGACTAAAATGGCGCGTTCGCCGCCTTGATGCCGCTCAAAATTTTCCACGCTATGCTCTATCTTTACCATTAAGTCTGTATTGTAGATTAAAGCGCTAATAAAGGGCAGCGATTGGATGGATTTATCTGCTTAGGCGTTGCTAGACGGCGTACACAGCGCTGTTGTGATGCGGTACTAGATAGAGTCTGGTGTACTGGTTTGGCATATATTTATGTAATAAGCGTATTGATGGCTAGAAAAATTTACCGAGTGGCTGAATTTTGTCAGTATAGTGAACTTCTATAAATGCTTCTAGGCATGCTATAACTAATGTATTCATGCGTGTGTGCATACGGTTTAATGATTTATGACCCAAGAAACAGCAGTACTCGATAAACTTCCCGTGTCGACGTTGAGCAAATTTAGCCTATACAGCAAAAAATTGGCTGCAGGGTTGAGTACCATTGGTGAAGGTTTTTACCTGATTTATCGGCATGGTTTATATAAAAACCCTAATAACCCGAAAAACACCCGCTATGTGCAGTATGTCTGTCGGCGCTTATGTGAAGTTTTTAATATTGAAGTGCAAGTTCATGGCACCATTCCACATGAACCTGCCTTGTGGGTCAGTAATCATATTTCATGGCTAGATATTGCGGTACTGGGTTCGGGTGCGCGAATTTTTTTCTTAGCCAAAGCCGAAGTCGAGAAATGGCCGATTTTGGGGAATTTAGCCAAAGGCGGCGGTACCTTATTTATTAAACGTGGCTCTGGAGATTCCGAGCGCATTCGTGAACAAATTGCAGGGTTTTTAAAACAAGATATCCCCGTATTATTTTTTCCAGAAGCCACCACCACAGATGGTCGGCAAGTGAAAAAAGTCCATGGTCGCCTGCTTGGTGCTGCCATAGAAGCGCAGCGCCCAGTGCAAGTCTGTGTAATTTGCTATGTCAATCAACATGGAGAAATGGATATGACTGCACCGTTTATCGGCGAAATATCCTTTGTAGATCACGTACAGAAAATTTTAGAAATGCCACAAGTCACCGCACACTTAATGACGTTACCAGCCATTTCGGTACTTGGGCATACACTGGAAACTCTGACCGAGGAAGTCGATCAAAAAATGCGTGAAGGTTTAATTCGCTTGCAGCGTAAAGTGCTGAAACGCCTACCAGAACCTAGCGAATAGTTACATAAAGCCTTGAATGGGTAGCCAAGAAACCACTTTTAGGCTAGCTTTTTGCCACCATTTCATTTGCGGTTCTTGCTTATAAATAAGTGTGCCTTGTGGCGTTTGGTGCTGCCAAGTGATTTTATTGTTGGCATCTAACACCAGTTTATAGGCAAATCGACTCAAGTTTTGGTCCACTGTGCCATGTATGGCTTTGGCGAGCGGTGGGCTATTTAACAGCACGCCAATTTCAGTGTTTAAATAGGCGGAACGTGGGTCGAAATTAAAAGAACCAATAAAGACTTGTTTCTCATCGAGCGCCATTAGTTTGGCGTGTAAACTGGAGCGGCTTAAACCTTTCAGGCTGACTTTGGCTTTTTTCGCCAAAGCATCGGTATTCTTATCTAAAGCACGTTTATCTAAATACGGCAAAAATTCATACAGTTGCACGCCATTTTCCAATAAATCTTGCCGATATTTACTATAAAACGCATGCACGACCGGTACATCATTGGCAGCAAACGAGTTGGTTAGTACCCGAACCTTAACCCCACTATCGGCTAAATTTTTCAGCAGGGTTGCACCTTTTTTTTCCGGTACAAAATAAGCAGAAATGAAATCGATATTTTGTTCGGGTCGGTCTAAATGGCTGAGCAATTGAAAGTTTAAATGTTCGGATTTTTTGGCTTTAGATTTAATTTTATCGGGTGAGTCTTTGACCACTTCGGCTTGAACCCAGTTCAGTTGCAGTTGTTGAGCTAACAGCGCGTCAATTACTTGCGAATGGGTGGTCATATCTAAAAAATTTTGCACGTTAATTTGTTGATAATGTGCCTCAAGTTGATTTTTTAAACTGGCATAGCTGAGTCGGAAGGATTCTGGTTTGACAATCTCTCGTACATCATAAGCATATTCGTGCTGCCAATACTCATCAAAAGAGCTGGCGATGTCATTCACCGCTGTACCCAATAACATCACATCAACATCAGAAAATTGATAATTATCACTGACGTTAAAATATTCATTGGTCATATTGCGCCCACCAATTAAAGCCACTTGCCGATCGACAATAAAACTTTTGTTATGCATGCGCCTATTCATGCGTTTTAAGTCGAATAGTAGGTCTAAGCTGCGGTGGTTACGGAACCGATAGGGGTTAAAGAGTTTAACTTGAATGTTGGGGTGCTGTGCCAAAGTCAAAAAAATACCATCAGTTTTTTGGGCATTATTATCGTCAATTAATAAGCGTATTTTTACCCCACGGTCAGCCGCAGCAACCAGGGCATGCAAAGCCAATGCGCCAACCTTATCGTTATCCCAAATATAGTATTGTAAGTCTAAACTGGATTCGGCTTTTTCAATTAAACGCAAGCGAGAGGCTAAGGCTTCTAAAGGTGCCGATAAAACATGATAGCCTGTCAGTTCAGGGTGCTGCTTTTGCAAAGGTTGAATCACTTGTGCTAAAGCAGTGTGAGAGTTGTCAATTTGCAGCGTATTTTGCGTTGTAGGTGCTAGGGTATGTGGCGGTAGGGTGCTGCAACCTGTCAGCATAAAGCCCAGCATACACAAAATTTGCAATGGCTTTTTATTGTAAGCACTTGTACTTATTTTTGTATATTTTCCAATTAAATGAGAAAATTGAATCATTAGCACTACTGATTAAAAGTTAAGCTTGAGTATAGCATTACATTGAAAAAAGATTATATACGCTGCGAGCATGGTGCTCGACATACAGTGAATGAGAGTCATAATGTGGAATTCAAACACGATTATTATTAGTTTTTATGTTGTTTTTGCCACGGTGGCTTGTTGGGCGTTGTTGCAAGCGTGGACGCATCAAGCACGCACTGAAACCATTCATCCATTTAAGGCTTTTGTACATTTACTGGCATTTTATCTGTCCTATTTATTGCCGCCATTGTGTTTATTTAGCCTATATGCAGGTGTGTCGGGTTATTACACGCTGCATCAAGCCAGCTTTGTATTTTTATTGAGTGCTATATTGGTGTATGCACGGTTTATTGAACCACATCAATTACGCATTAAACAACACCAGTATCGCCTTAATCCACGAGCCAAATTTAAGCGGCCAGTCAAAGTTGCACTCATTGCCGACTTGCATGTGGGTTTGTTTTCGGGGCAAGAACGCCAACTAAAACAGATTGTGAAAAAACTCAATCAACAACAGCCCGACTTAGTGGTGGTGGCGGGTGACTGGACCTATGAGCCAGAAAATTGTTTGGTGCAGGAATTGGATATTTTAAAACAAATTCAAGCACCTGTGTATTCGGTACCAGGCAATCACGATGAGCAATATCCTGGTCCACCTATCCAGCAGTTATTAAGTGATGCTTTGGAAAAAAACAATGTGATTGATATTGAAGATAAAATTATCGAGTTTGATGAATTTAGGTTGATCGGTGTGGGGGATTTGTGGGCAGGCAAAACCAACATGCGCTGTATGCCAGATTTACCGCAAGACCGACCGTGGCTAATTTTATCGCATAATCCAGATACCGTAGATATGGTGCCTGAACTCGCCATGCGACCCTTGATGCTGTCGGGGCATACTCATGGTGGGCAAATCGAACTACCTTGGATTACCAACTATATTATGCAGCGGGTTTCGATTTTAGGGCATAAAAAAGGCTTTTATACACACGAACATGCCGATGTATTTGTGACTGTCGGTACAGGTATGGTGGGGGTGCCGTTTCGCTTTCGTGTGCCGCCAACTATTGATATGATTGAACTTATTTGATGTAAACAATAGAATCATGCGGTTGTATGCTTAATTTTCATAATAAAAAATTGTGATGTTTTTACTCACATTGCAGCGCTAGTTTTAGCGAACCCATACAATATGTTTAAAATCACTAAGTAGTTTAAAAAACCAACACTCAGTCAGAAATACTAAAAAAGAGCTTGCGCTCCTACAAATATCGCCTATAATGCGAATCCACCGGCGGCGGTGTTGATTAAAACCTGTTAATAAACAATAATTTGATTGATTTAGATTAAATTTGAGTTGAAAAGATAGGGTTTAAAAATAACCGACACAGCATGTTGACTTTTTAGAGATAGAGAGTAATATAGCCGACCTAGCTTACTGCTGACGAAGTAGTAAGAGATTCCTTAAGAAT
>SSHD01000025.1 GCA_008017255.1 Acinetobacter sp. | reverse complement strand
TTTTAGCCGCTGGCGACACCATCATTGGCGATGGCTGCTGGATTGGTAGCCGTGCCATGATTATGCAAGGGGTAAAACTTGGCGAAGGTGCTGTGGTTGCAACTGGCGCTGTAGTGAAGCAAGATGTACCGCCCTATGCTGTGGTCGGTGGTGTGCCAGCCAAAATACTCAAGTATCGTTTTCCAACAAATCAGATCGAAAAACTGCTTGCTCTCAAACTTTACGACTTAGACGAAAAACAAATTTTAAAAATACGTGAACAACTACAAAGCAATGATGTCGATTCTTTGGCGAATTTTCTAAATGCAGATGAATAAAATAATCACGGTATTCAACAGGCTATTTGCAAACACCTTTAAGGCTGCCAACCAAATGTCTTTAAACAGACTTTATGATTAAGTAAATAAACCCCTTCTTTTTCCAGTAAAGCCTGCTGTATATTTTGCCCTTGCGCATTGCACCGAGTCACACTAATTTTACCCTGTGCATTGACCACCCGATACCATGCAATATCACTCTGTGCATCTAAATGCCGCAACACATAACCGACCAAGCGGGCATGTTTTGGCAAACCCGCCAGTTTGGCAATTTGTCCATAACTCGCGACTTTACCAGAGGGGATTAAAGCCACAACCTCTAAAATTTGTCGCTGCAATGCTTACGAATTTTGCACATTTACACCCTAACACTAAACGCCCAACCGAGCTAAGTCACTAGGTTTAGAAATTTTTTGGATTTTCCAAACGAGTGATTTCTTCACGTTGGTTGGGATGATGCATAGTGGCGATCCCATCTTCGGTTTTGTGGTCAAATAAAACTTCAGGATTATAAATACTAATGGTTTCTTGCCCCGAACTATCTTCCGCCACCACATATTTAAAACCACGACGGTTTAATTTATGGCACATACGTTGATACCACCCTTTAAATCCATCGGTTGCTTCATTAGGATTGTGGTAAAACGCATTCATCACCGCGGGTAAGCCTAAGCCACAAACCACACCCGACAGCAACACGCTAATAAAGGTATAGCCGACCAAAATACTACTGTAGGCACTGAGCGCAGGTATGTTGGCAACTGCAAGAATCAATGCCAATGAAATTCCGCCACGCACCCCGCCCCAAGACAAAATTACCAAACTACCGTTATAGCTTTTGTAACGCAGTTTCGGAAACAGCGCAAAGGCAAGAAAGTTTGCCGCAAAGCGAGATAAATGCAAAATCACAAAGGCAATAATACCGCCAATAATCAATGTGCTACTTAAATCTAAAATAAACAGTTCTAAACCAATGAGGGTAAATAAAAATGAATTAATAATGCCTTCGACCGTATGCCAAAAATGATTCACTTCACGAATTTCACGCTGCTCTCGAATCTTTTGCCATTGATTACCGACAATTAAACCGCCAATTACACAGGCAATTGGCGCAGAAGCATGGGCAAACAGTGCCACTAAATACGAGCCGCTGGCAAGTAAAGCTGTGGTTAAAATCAGCGATTCCATTTCGTGCTTCCCACGCAATAAACGCAACACGCCAAAACCAAATGCCAAACCAATAACTACTGCTACCAATATTTCATAAAGCAGCGTTTCTATGGTGGCAAGCAGAGAGAAATGATCGCCCTGCAATACATTTAACAAGGTCATAAATAAGGCAATACACACCGCATCATTAAATAATGATTCGCCCTCAAGTTTAATCATTAAATGATGTGGCGCGCGAATAGAGCTGAGTACAGCTTTAATACCAATCGGGTCTGTCGCCCCCAGTGCTGCTCCCAATAGTAACAACACCAGTATCGGCACTGGATAACCTAAAAGCCATTGTAATAGATACAGCAAAGCAGCATAAAAAGCGGCGCACAGCACCAAAGCGATGCTGGCCAAAATACCAATCGGTTTCCAATAATTTTTCAGATCTGAAATTTGAAATTTAAGTGCTGATGAGGTCAAAATAAAGCAAATCACCCCATTAATCAGAAAGTCGTAAAAATTAATCTTGCGTACAGTTTCTTCAATCAGCTGAATATTAATGGTGATAAATTGATTGCCATTGAGTAGGCTCGCTCCCCACTGCAATAAAAACACTAAAATAGCCGAAACAATCGGCACGCCGATTGCCTGTGGAAAACCCAATATGCGTTTATTAAAAATTGTAGTGACAATTGATAAGGCAAAAATAACCGTCAACGCCTGTAAAAGAAAGTAACTCCCCATACACCCTCTTCATGCTTATATGCAAAAATTCGACTTCTTGCCTGCTGCTGCGGCAGAGCAATGCAAGAAATCGAATAAAAATAAATGACTCAATATCAAGTCTAAAATTTAAAACTAAAACTGCCCCAAGCATTCAAACAAGCGCATTGATGCGACTACTTAAAGGTGTCGCACTGATTGACATCGCCAGATTTAAGTCCTAACTGGAACCAATGCATGCGTTGTTCGCTCGAACCATGCGTGAAGCTATCTGGTACTACCTGCCCTGTAGCACGTTTTTGCAAATAGTCATCGCCAATTTTTTGCGCTGCATCCATGGCTTCTTCAATATCACCTTGTTCTAAAAACTGGGTGCGTTGTTGGTTTTGATGCGCCCAAATACCAGCCAAACAATCGGCCTGTAATTCTAAGCGTACCGAGAGTTGGTTGCCTTGCGTTTTACTGGCTTGCGCACGCGCTTGTTGTACTTGCCCTGAAATACCCAATAAATTTTGGATATGATGCCCAACCTCATGTGCAATCACATAGGCTTGAGCAAAGTCACCGACTTGGTCTTGACGCGAAAGTTCAGTTTGATTTTGCTCTCCTGAAATCCCCATTTGTTGGCGCATGTCTCGGAAAAAAGAAGTATCTATATAGACTTTTTGATCGGCAGGGCAATAAAATGGTCCCATTGCTGCTTGTGCTGTGCCACAACCAGAATTCACCACTCCACTAAATAACACCAAGCGTGGCGGTGTGTAGCTCACACCCATTTGTTGAAAAATAGGTGTCCAGACATCTTCGGTGTCGGCTAAAACCGTACCAATAAACTGACTGGCTTCTTGCTGCTCGGCGGTCATTTGTTTCGGTGCACTGCCCTCTTGAGCAGATTGAGAACTGGTCACCGCTTGCGTGGCACGGTACGCCTGTTGGGGGTCGATCCCAAAAAACTTCCATGCAACAAATGCAACTACCACACCTAATATACTAAAACCACCGGCTTTTGCACGGCCACCACCACGACGATCTTCAACATTGGTACTAATTCGACGGCCTTTCCAACGCATAACTACCTCACAAAATCATAATGATGGCGCTTGTGCTGTTTAAGCAGATGCTTTTTTAGACCATAGTTTTTGTAATAAGGTCACAATAATCAGCACGATTGCACCAGCCACCAAACCAATACCAAAGTTAATGAGGGTCGGCGTGACTGCACCAATAATTGACCCTACTGTTGGAATATGTTCGGCTTGCACCACTGTTTCTTCAGTGAAATGATGTAACCATGGAACGGTATGGCTAATAATTCCACCCCCAACCAAAAACATTGCAACCGTTCCAACAAAAGACAGTGTTTTCATTAGAATAGGTGCAAAAGCCAGTAAACCACGTCCAATCATTTTTTTCAATTCAGACGCTTGTTCGGTTAAATATAGACCTAAATCGTCAATTTTTACGATCATGGCAACCAGCCCATATACCCCTACCGTCATGGCAATGGCAATAACACATAATACCGATACTTTAGTCATAAACGTGGCAGCAGCGACAGTACCTAACGAAATCACCACAATTTCAGCAGACAAAATAAAATCGGTACGCACTGCCCCTTTGATCTTCTCTTTTTCAAATTTATCTAAATCAATTTCCAGCTGCTGTAAACTTTCACTAGCCTCTTCTACGGTTTGGGCTTTTTTGTGATGCAGCATGTGCACTACTTTTTCCACACCTTCGTAGCATAGAAATAACCCACCAATCATCAACAATGGGTTGATTAACCAAGCTGCAATGACACTAATTAATAGTGCTAAAGGTACCAGAATCAGCTTATTGACGAATGAACCTTTGGCGACACTCCACACCACCGACAATTCACGATCAGAGCGCACGCCACTGACTTGTTGGGCATTTAGGGCTAAATCATCCCCCAACACCCCGGCGGTTTTTTTTGCTGCCATTTTACTCATTACCGCAACGTCATCTAAAATCGTTGCGATATCATCAAGTAAGAGTAATAAACCACTTGCCATTGTTATGTCCTAGTTTGTATTTATGCCACTATTGTAAGGTGGATTTGCGACTTTTTGATATTCAAGTGCAGAAATTTGTTTGATTTTTTATACGCTACTCTTATTGCTTTTACCCGAAGCAGATAAATTTGCCGTACAATAGTGCCAATTTTATATTTATCAAATGATTCAATCTTGGAAGCTACCATGAGTAATGCTGATCAACGTCCAATTATTTTGACTGGCGACCGCCCAACCGGACAACTTCATCTCGGTCACTTTGTGGGCTCATTACGTTCTCGCGTTGGTTTACAAGACAGTCATCATCAGCATTTATTATTGGCAGATGCACAAGCGCTGACCGACAATGCCGACAATCCTGAAAAAGTTCGCAGCAACATTTTACAAGTGGCTTTAGACTATTTAGCAGTCGGCATTGACCCAACCAAAACTACCATTTGCGTGCAGTCTTGCTTGCCTGCGCTGAATGAACTGACCATGTTGTATTTGAACTTTGTGACGGTGGCACGTTTGGAGCGCAACCCGACCATTAAGTCGGAAATTCAAATGCGTGGTTTTGAACGTGATATTCCAGCAGGTTTCTTGTGTTATCCAGTGGCGCAAGCGGCCGACATTACTGCATTTAAAGCCACAGTAGTGCCTGTGGGCGAAGACCAAATTCCAATGATTGAACAAACCAACGAAATTGTACGTCGTTTGAACCGTCAAATTGGACATGACTTATTGCCAGAATGCAAAGCCTTGCTTTCGAATACCGGACGTTTACCGGGTTTTGATGGTAAAGCCAAAATGTCGAAATCTTTGGGCAATACCATTGTGCTCAATGCTTCAGACAAAGACATTAAAAAAGCGGTCAATGCCATGTACACCGACCCAAATCATTTGCGCATTGAAGACCCAGGTCAAGTCGAAGGCAATGTGGTATTTACCTATTTAGATGCTTTCGATACCAATAAACCAGAAGTTGAAGAATTAAAAGCACATTATCGCCGTGGTGGTTTGGGTGATGGTACAGTAAAAAAACGCTTAGAAGCCGTGTTGAAAGAGTTGATTGCCCCGATTCGTGAACGCCGTGAAGAATTGGCAAAAGACCCCGACTACATTATGGATGTTCTAAAACACGGTACAGAAAAATGTCGTAACATTACCCAACAAACTTTAGATGAAGTTAAAGCAGGTTTAGGCTTATTTAAATTTTAATGGTAGGGTCTGCTGACAATTCGTCTATGTTTGCGACGACGCATATTTTTTAGCTGATATGAGGCAAACGATAGGAAATTTAGTCATTCTAAATGACTGGCGTTTAACGATATAGCAGCAAAAAAATATGCTAGTCCTGAAAGGCTGTGGCTAAAACTATCTCAGATTCCGTTATGAAACTTGGCAATAGTCTCGCTATTCCCTGCGTTTCAAGCCTTATCCGTTCAGTTTTAGCCTACAGCGCAAACCATTTATGAACTGTCAATAGACCCTATTTTCCTCCACAATTCAAAGCCCATTATTGGGCTTTTTTTGGCAAGTATTTGATTTAAGTTCAATTTAGGAACTAGAGTATAAACCCATAAACTAACAATTATTGTCACTTATTAACACAATCTAACAGTACTTAACAGGACTACCGCTGAAGCCCTGCGCCATTTTTCCTATTATGCCCATGTAGGTGAGCAAACACTGACCTCCGTAACATTTCTCTTTTTAACCGAAACTGTTTTGCAGATTCGTAGTTCCTACGCAATGATCACCCCAATCATTGCGTTTTTTTTGTCTTTTATTGAGAAAATTGGCTTATGTGAAAACGTGTAAGTTTTTAGCAATAAAAGGTTAATTGCCACCGATGAGCCGTTGTTTTGATCTATGATAAATTTCCAAAAACTACAACACAAGAAGTGAGATCAACATGGGTATTGCAAAAGTTGTCGAAGTAAATTCAAGCAGCACAAAAAGTTTTGAAGATGCGATTCAAACGGGTATTGCCAAAGTTACCGAAACGGTAAAAAATGTATCCGGCGCTTGGGTAAACGAGCAAAAAGTGGTGGTTAAAGACAATAAAATTACCGAATATCGAGTGAACTTAAAGATTAGTTTCGTTGTTGAATAAAGAGTTGCCGATTTAACTCGATATTAAAAATCCCCGCTTGGGGATTTTTTTATGGCGTGAATTTCCACCTCAATTCAACTATTTAACGGCTGAATTTATCCATCCCTGTTCTACAAATGATGTCAATTTTAGTTGTAAAACTACAGCCTACCCTTTAATATTCAAGTGTTTTATTTTTATAAATATTTTATAAATAACTGCAAAAAATATACAAGAGTATTGCCAATGATCTGGGACTTATTCACTCATTCATCCAATATGGTTTTTAGTATTGCCTTAATGCTGTGTCTGTTTATTGGCATACTGGAATTAATTTTATTCATGATTGGTGGCAGTAGCAGTTTTTTGGAGCAATTTTTGCCCGACAGTTTGCTCGATGTTGACCATGCCGACGCATCGCTTGAATCATCTAGCAACCTGTTTACCCAACTGTTAGAGTGGCTGTACTTAGGCAAAGTGCCTTTGCTAATTTGGTTGATTATTTTTCTAACCATTTACGGCTTAACTGGTTTAATTATTCAAGATCTCTTTTTTAGCTTTACGGCGCATTATTTTTCCGCTTGGTTGATTGCACCGGCCTGCCTATTTTTATCTATGCCACTGGTACGATTTAGCGCTGCAATGATCGCTAAAATTATTCCTAAAGATGAAACAACTGCCATTCATACTGATGATTTACTTGGCCGCACTGCACATATTGTACTGGGGGAAGCCAAACCCAACTCCCCTGCGCAAGCTAAAGTAAAAGATCAGTTTGGTCTAACACATTACGTTATGGTTGAACCTGAATTAGACGTGGTTTTTTCTCAGGGTCAAGCCGTGATTTTAACCCAACGCACAAAAATTGGTTTTCAAGCCATTAGCGCATAATTTTTTTATAATGATGATACGAGGAATTTTAAATGTTGAATTCAGCATTGACTGAAATTTTAATAATTGCTGCGATTATATTGGCAGCATTGGTTTTTATCGGGTTTATTATTGCCCGCTTATACACTCGCTCCAGCAAAGAAGTTTCTTTTGTACGTACTGGTTTTGGCGGTGAAAAAGTAATTTTAGACGGCGGTGCGATTGTACTGCCAGTGTTGCATGAAATTATTCCTGTCAATATGAATACCTTGCGCCTAGAAGTGCGCCGCGCCGCCGATCAGGCGCTCATTACGCGTGACCGTATGCGGGTCGATGTGATGGCAGAATTTTATGTACGCGTAAAGCCAACGGAAGAGTCGATTGCAACTGCAGCACAAACTTTGGGTCGCAAGACCATGTCGCCACCAGAGTTAAAAGATTTAGTCGAAGGTAAATTTGTCGATTCATTGCGTGCTGTTGCTGCGGAAATGGCAATGGAAGAACTGCATGAAAAACGGGTTGATTTCGTGCAAAAAGTTCAGCAAGTGGTGTCAGAAGATTTATTTAAAAATGGTTTGGAATTGGAAACAGTTTCATTGACTGGACTCGACCAAACTAGCTTTGAATTTTTTAACCCGCAAAATGCTTTCGATGCCGAAGGTTTAACCAAACTGACAGAAACGATTGAAGACCGCCGTAAAAAGCGTAATGACATCGAGCAAGATGCTGACCTTGCGATTCGCGCCAAAAACCTAGAAGCCGAACAAGCACGCTTACAAATTTCGCGTGAAGAAGAATACGCCAAGCTACAACAAGAGCGTGAAGTGTCTATTCGCCGTGCGCATCAATTGGCGGAAATTGCCTCTCAAGAAGCCGAAAAGAAACGTGAAGCCGAAGAAGCGCGTATTGCCGCAGACCGTGAAGTAGAACTAAAACGAATTGCTTCTGCACGTGATGTAGAAAATGAAAACATCCAAAAAGCACAGCTGATTGAAAAAGCGCAAGTGGAACAGAAAAAAACCATTGAGCTGGCAGAACAAGACCGTGCCATTGCCATTGCAGAAAAATCTCGGGCTGAATCTGAAGCCAAAGCCCTTGCCGACAAAGCCCGTGCCGAAGCAGTAAAAGCCGAAGAAGAAGTCATCACCGTGCGTGAAACGCAACGTGCCGAACGTCAAAAGGCGGTTGAACTAGTGGCAGCCAAACAGACTGCGGAAAAAGATGCTATTGCGATAACCGTAGCAGCAGATGCAGGTAAAAAAGCCGCTGCCGATGAAGCCGAAGCGGTGCGTATAGCTGCCGAAGCAGAAGCCGAAAAAATCCGTTTAAAAGCCAAAGGTGAAGCAGATGCAAAAATCTTATTTGCTCAAGCTTTAGAAAAACAATATCAAGTCGATGCAGAAGGTGCGCGTGCAGTCAATGAAGCAGCCAATACCCTTTCTGCCGAGCAGGTGGAAATGCAAGTGCGCTTGGCATTGCTAAAACACTTACCAGAGATTATCCGTGAAAGTGTGAAACCAATGGAAAATATTGATGACATCAAAATTTTACAAGTCAATGGCTTAAGTGGCTTTGCTGGTGGTTCTACGTCGGGTGAAACGATTGAAAATGGTCAAACTTCACTGTCCGATCAAGTGGTGAATAGTGCGCTACGCTACCGTTCACAAGCACCGTTAATTGATAGCTTAATGAATGAATTGGGCTTACAAGGTGGCGATATTAATGGTTTAACTCAAGGGTTGAAGCCAAAAGCTGACTAAGTTTATCCCGCAAAATTTAAACTGCGTCATCAAACACCTTGCCTTGTTGCAAGGTGTTTTTTATTATCCTTTTTTGAGTTTCGACTACACACATTTCACAGAACAATACATAAAAAAATCCAGTACAGCTACCATTTCTATTACAGTATGGGTTTACATTTTGTTTTTACATGAAGCACTATGACTGATTCCCAAAATCATAAAAAACTGAATAAATTATTGGTTTATATTGCAAGCCTGCCGTTGTTTGCATGCAGTGCACAGTCGCAGCCTGTACCTCCAGTCAAAATTCAAAATCATCCGATTAATGCGCTGGTGAGCCAATATCAGGCGGAAACCCCAACGCCATCTACAGCAAGAAAAATTGAGCAAATGCGCATTATACATATCGATTTAGACTATGTTTTTGATGTAGATAAAGCACAGCAACAACGCAATATTCAAGCGCTGATTACGCGCATACAACACATCCAACCGAATAGCATTTTTCTACAGGCCTTTGCCGACCCAGACGCCAATGGTTCGGCAGATCAGGTCTATTTTGAAAATAGACACATTCCAACACGCGATCATTTATTTACCCAAGTTCTGGCTGAGATTCGGCAACATACTCAAGTGCAACAAGTCTATGCGTGGCTCCCGCTGATCGCTTGGGAGTTTCCAAAACAGCAGCAATTACAGTATGTAGAAAATAGCCAAAAATCGACACACGGCTACATTCGTATCAGCCCTTTTGACCCGAAAAACATGCGCTTGGTTGCAGAAATTTTTACTGATTTTCTTCAAAGCAACTCTGTCGATGGCATTCTTTATCACGATGACATTACCCTCAGTGATTATGAAGACAGTTCTGCTGTTGCACAAAAAATGTATATCTCGTGGGGATTTAAAGACCTTTCGGTGCTACATAAGCCAAATCATCCGCAGCAATTTGAATTTGCACAGCATAAAACGGCTTATCTAGATCAATTTGCAGCAGGCATCAGCCAAATATTAAAAAAACAACAGCCCAATTTAATCACCGCACGCAATATGTACGCCCCTGTCGTGCTCAATCCAAAGAGTGAACAATGGTTTAGTCAGTCGCAAATAAGCACCCTACAACACTATGATTATAATGCAATTATGGCCATGCCTTATATGGAAGAAAGCCGTAACCACCGTCAGTTTTACTTAGACTTGATTGCTCGGGTAAAAAAAGTCGACCCAAGTTTGGACCGTACTATTTTTGAACTCCAAGCCGTGAACTGGAAAAACAACCGTAAAATTTCTAGTCAAGAACTGACGCAAACCATGCAGTTGTTAAAACAGCATGGGGTTAAGCATTTTGGTTATTATCCGGATGATTTTGTTGCACAACATCCACAAGTCAAACCCATGCAACTTAGTTTTCAGCTTGATTCTGAACCTGATTCAGCCCAGTAGCGACTGACACAGCGGGCAAAGTTTGGTTGATGACGTACTGTTGCAGAACACCGTCTTCGTCATAATGCAAAGTCACATTTTTAGCCTGTTTTAAGGTTTCAATATCTGCCACCTGCAAATCAAAACTTTGCGCCAAGTGTTCCGCAGTCACAGGAATCGGTGCATGACGACGCTCTTTATTGTGAAAGCGAATCCAGTTATAGCTTGCCCACACCAACAAGCACAGAATAAAAATAACGATGGCTAAAGCCATGTACAACAAACTGATCGAGCCATCTGGACCATTGCCAATAATTAAGTGGTGATAGATGCTATAACCTTCATACCACCACAGCAGCAATGTAAGCAGCGGCACGAACAGCCAACTCCAAACCCGCCGTCCTAAAAAGAATAGACCATAGCCCGCACTTTTATTGCGCACATATTTTGGCTCATCAATATATTGAGGAATTTCAAGCTGAGATTCATCTTGAATCATTTCATATTTAGGCATGTTCATCCTCTCCTCTAAAACCACGGTCTGGACTAACCCAACGTGCGCGTTTTTGCTTTTTGAAGATGGTTTTAGGTAAAGATACCACCGAGGTCAGCATCATTAAAATCCAGAAGAATAGCGGATACCAAATGACCCAAAAATAAGTTCTGAAAGTACGGCTTTTATCATATTGGTGGTCAATCGCTAAACTCACGAGGAACTGGATTAAACAAGTTACCCCTAAGATCACGCCATACCACTGCGGCATAATGGTTTGGATATACCATTCTGTTGGTACAGGAAAAAATAACCCATACAGATACAGTAAGAAAATTCCAAAAATCACATAAGCCCAAGCAATACTGATCATGGCCTCAATCGCAATGGGCCACATACGGCGCAAACGCCATTTGAACATCTTGCGCACATAGGCAAACAGAACCTCTACCCCACCTTGCGACCAGCGCAGACGCTGCTTCCACAGCCCTTTAAAGGTTTCAGGCATATAGATGTAACACAAAGCTTTCGGCACGTACTGCAAATCCCAGTGATCAAACTGCAAACGCCAAGATACATCAATATCTTCCGTGATCATGTCATCGCGCCAATACCCAATACGGTCTAAAGCAGTTTTACGGAAACCTGCGATAGCGCCCGATACGCAAAAAATACGTCCATAGGTACGTTGAGCACGTTTAATCAGCCCAATAATGGATGAAAACTCTCCAACTTGTAGCTTACCTAAAATACTAGAACGGTTAATAATGCGTGGATTTCCTGTCACAGCCCCTACACGCGGATAACTGGTCAATTGATGCATCATCCAGAATACTGCATGCGGGTGCAGTAAGGCATCACCATCAATACATACCAAAAATTCATATTGACTGATCATGGTTCCTGCCCGCAAGGCATAGGCTTTGCCCTGATTTTCAGCCAAATGGACTACACGAAGTTTTGGATATTGTGCTGCCAGTTCATCTAAAATTTCGGCTGTTTTATCGCTACTACCATCATTGACTGCAATCACTTCAAACAGTGGATATTGCGTCTGCATGGCATATCGAATGGTCGCATGGACTTGTTCTTCCTCATTAAAACAAGGGATGATAATACTACAGCCCTCTTCGCTCGGTTCAGGCAAATCATTTTGACGATATTCGCGCTTAAAATAAAACCAGATTCCGCCTGCAATCCATATCCACGCCATAAACAGTGGATAGTAAAATGCAAAACCAAAATATAAGTCGCTCAGATCAAGTTTTGCAAAGTTCATCATCATATCAATGTGCTATTTTGGTCTGGAATAGGTCGCGATATTCCAAAGGGCTTTCGTTTAAACTGAGCGGCGCATAAAGGTGTTGATGAACCTGCTCTCCCATATTCAAATGGTAATTTTCTACTCCTAATTTCTGTATAGACAACTGTCTGAGCGCAGCATAAGCATTTTGATAATGCTGCCATTGATGCGCAGTCGCTTGAGGATTCACCTCAAAAGTCACCATCAAATGCTGTCTTTCTTGCTTATTCAAATGTGCAATTGCATGTTTAAGGTCTGAAAAGTGCGATGCAGATTGAACGGGATCAATGCTGATATAGATAAAATCGGCATGATCTGGAATCAGCTGAATCACTTGTTTTAAACCTTTAAATGAGGTTTGGTTGCCATCTACTTTTAAAGCTGTTTGATAATTGTTACTGATATCGGCATAATATTTTGACGCTTTTTTGGTCTGGTTTTTAATGTCAATAATCTGCTGCACAGCTGTTTGACATTCTGCTGTCCATTTCTCTTGCGCCAAAGCACAATTCAGACTAGAGCCTGTATCTAACATTAAACCTCCAGTCGAGCTATTATTTTTCACCAAATCTGTAGTGAAATCTGCCAAGCTATAGCCTTGTTGGGTTTGCAAACTGAGTGGTAACTCGGCATATACGCGATGCCCAACCCGTGTGCGTGCTTGCCACACTGTTCGGTTGAGCAAATCCTGCTGCATTTTCAGTTGGCGGTTTGGAAAATACGCAACATCCACCTTGCCATCGGCATTGCTGTCTGCCACCACTTTTAATAACAAGGTATTGGTTTTAAGTGCATTGACCTGATTTAAAAGCTGCCCCAGTTTTTGGTCAGCTTGGTCATAACTTGCAGCAGCCATATCGGCTAAGTTATAGCGTAAAATACTTTTGCGTTGCTTATACGGTGCACGGGTATAAGTGAAAAATTCACGCATGCCTTCATGAATCACTTCTGGCGTTGGGTTATCCATAATCAAAGCACGTTGATAGGTCTTTTCTGCATCAGCAAGGGTCAAAACACTACCCAAACTGAATGACATTGGGAAACCTGCTTCGATTGCAATTTCTTCAGTTTCTTTGGTTGCTGCACCATAAGGCCAAAAAATTGCAC
>SSHD01000052.1 GCA_008017255.1 Acinetobacter sp. | reverse complement strand
GCTAAGGGCGCGGTGTGGGTGCAAATATGGTTGGCGAAAAAAATGTTAAGTGAATTAAAGAGGTGCCGAGAGGGATTTATACTATTCCCGAAATTTCCTCGATTGGTAAAACCGAGCAACAGCTGACCGAAGAAAAAGTGCCTTATGAAGTGGGGCAAGCCTCGTTCCGTCATTTAGCCCGTGCGCAAATTACTGGCGATACCGTTGGCGAATTAAAGATTTTATTCCATCGCGACAGCTTAGAAGTATTGGGTATTCACTGTTTTGGTAATAATGCCGCCGAAATTATTCACATTGGGCAAGTGGTGATGCACAGCCCAGACAATACCCTCAAGTATTTTGTTGAAACCACATTTAACTACCCAACGATGGCAGAAGCCTATCGTGTCGCGGCGTTAAATGGTATGAATCGTTTGTTCTAAACAGTTTCGGTGGCAATGTGTAAATGCTAATCCACCGGATTGGCATTTTGTTATGTGTAATGGATAAACAGTGCGTATGAAAATGCAAAAAAATAATCTGCTCATGTCAGTCGTCATAGTCGGCTTGCTTGTGGCGTATGTGGGCTTAGATTTTAAGCAACAGTCAAATTCAGCAGCTGAATCTTCAGCGCAATCATCTTCTCAAAAACAGCCATCTACAAAGCACATTGCAATGGATGATGGTCAGCAGCAGATTATGCAGGCTTATCAGCAACAACGCAGTGATATACAAGTGCAAACGCAAGGCACAGTAAAAGCGATTTTGCCCGATGATAATAACGGTTCAAGACATCAAAAAATGATTTTAGAATTAGACAATGGCTTAACGGTTTTAATTGCACATAATATTGATTTAGCGCCACGCATCGACGAGCTTAAAAAAGGCGATACAGTTGAATTTTATGGTGAATATGAATACAGCGCGAAAGGTGGTGTGATTCATTGGACCCATCACGATCCACAGGGCAGACATGCCGATGGGTGGTTAAAACATCAAGGGAAAATGTATCAATAACATTTTCCCTTGTGTGATGTTGAACTTTATATGCGTTAAATTAGCTTGTATGCTCTAAATTTTGACGATTTTTGAAGTTAGGCAGTATGGTAGCTAAAAATGTGTTCATGCACCATACAGGACCAATCAAGAGAAATTGTAAATCTTTAAAGAAAGAAGGTTTTTTGCCTTCCACTTTATGGCCGTAAAATTGCCCAATCCACGCCACTACAAACACGCCGATGTAGAATCCGACACCGACTGGTAAAACGACAATCAGCCATGCCATGACTGCCAATAATGCCGCCATTGCAACTGCCAGTACCAAGTCTAAGCGTGCATAAAACACTAAAGTCAGCACCAACAATAACGCGGTGAGCAGCGTGCTAAAGTGAGCAAGAATCCCGATAATCGAAAATAAAATAGCGGGAACACAGACCCAATGGATTTTTTTATTGGTTTGGTTTTGATGGCTTTCGCCGTAATCATCAAACCATTCGCTTATAGATTTCATGCAGTGCTCCGTGCCATGATTATTAAATAATAGCCAATATATCAAAGATATTGGGTAGGCGCAAAATGATCCGGACTGAACCGATAAGCGTTACAGTGCTTTATTTTATGCAATACGGACAGGTCTTTAAAAACAATAAAAGCCACACGAGGCGGCTTTGATGAGGTATGGATGACTTAACGCTTAAGAGTTTGGACCATCGACACGTTCGATACTGACTTTGGCAACACCGGCATTGGTCACACCAAGACGTTTTGCAGCACCGTAAGAGAGGTCAAGTACACGGTTGCCGTGGAAAGGACCACGATCATTTACTTTAACCACTACGCTTTTACCATTTTCTTTGTTGGTCACGCGGATATAACAGTTCAAAGGCAAAGTGCGGTGAGCAGCAGTTAAGCCATTCATGTCGAAAGTTTCACCGCTAGCGGTTTTACGACCATGAAACTGACGACCATACCAAGATGCAGCACCAGTTTGGCTAAACTTGCGTACCGTTTTAGATGCAACGGTGTTTAGTTTTTCAATCACTGAAGGCTCATCTTCAGCGATGTCAATTTTTGCAGCAATTGCTTGGCGACGAACTTGGTCACCAGAACGCTCAGTGATTGAAAGACTTTTAAAGTTTTGAGAATCTTTGTTAATCACGCGCGCAGCGAGATTAGAACCATCTACATCATTGCTGACCGTAGAAGACTGTACCATTTCGGCATGTAACGGGCTTAAACTTAAGCCTGCCGTTAGCGCTAGTATATATTTTAGCGAAAACTGCATTGTAGAAACTCCTAGATAACATGCTTTTCTATTTCAGCTAAAAATTGCTTGAAATACAGTGCACATGTCTAATTATTCACTTTTGCAATTACTTTTACTTGGTGTGGATAATATTCATCGCTTGCAAAGTGTGTCTAGTGTTTATTGAAAAATAGTTACAAAAACGACAAACGCTTACAGAAATAGGTTAAAAAATAAGCAACATTGTAACAAAATATGTAAAATGCTGCTTATTTAATCTTTTTGCCATATTTATTTATTGACTTTTCGATTCACTATAAAAAATCAGCCTAGCGACTCGCCACTTCAGTGCCTAATAACCATACCGCAGTGGCGTACATGCGGCTCTTGTTATAGGTGGTAATGACTTGGAAGTTTGGGTAGGTAATATAGTAAATTGGACCAAATGTATCTTGTAATTGAATCACATTGACCAGCTCTAAATCATCAATTTTAACCACAGGGTTAATTGGCGAAATGCCACGTTTTTTGAGTTCACCATAAGGCATAGGTTGGGTAAGGTCTTTGGCAATTACGCTGTCAGGGTTATTGCCCATATAGCGTGCTTGAAAGCCAATTGGGCGGTCTCGCTGCCAACCATGTTGCGCTAAATAGTTGGCAATTGAGCCAATGGCATCTTCGGCTGAATTTCTTAAGTCAATGTGTCCATTGCCATCGTAATCTACCCCTAACTTTGGAATATTACTTGGCATGAATTGTGGGTAACCAATTGCACCTGCATAAGAACCGACAATACTCGAGGTCGGATAACCTTCTTTGGCTGTCCATGCGATGAGGGCTGCAAGTTCATCACTAAAATAGTCGGCACGGCGCGGGTAGCCAAATGCCAACGTTGCCAGCGCGTCACGAGTAATAAAAGAACCTTTGTTGGCACCATAACCAGTTTCGACCCCCAATACGCCTAGAATGACTGCTTTAGGTACACCAAACTGCTGTTCTGCACGGTTCAGTGCATGTTCATATTGCAGTTTAAAGCGCTCACCACGTTGAATAGTACCTTCAACTAAAAACATGGCGCGATAGTCGTACCACGGCTTACTTTCGCCCGGACGGGTCATAATCGACAAAATATTCGGCAAGTTGCGTGCGCCACTCATAGCAGTATCGACTTGTTCACCACTTAGCGCATATTGGCTCATGGCTTTTTGTTTGAAAGCGAAATAATTGGGATGAGCGTAAAACTCATTGGCTTGCACCCAATTGCAGCTTAAAAATAAACTGGCACTCAATGCCATTAATTTAATGGTTTTATTTAACTGTAATTGCAACATAAAGGTATTCAGTTCCTTATTATCGATGTGTATGAATAGACATGACCAAGCCAAATGTTGACATGAGGGTAATAATTGCCGTTCCGCCATAGCTCATAAACGGTAAAGGCACGCCCACTACGGGTAAAATACCACTGACCATGCCTGCATTAACAAAAACATATACAAAAAAAGACAAACCCAATGCACCCGCAACTAAACGACCATAGTTATGGAAGCACTGCAAACCAATTTGGAAGGTTCTAAAAATAATGGCGCAGTACAGCAAAATCAGTAGCGTTACACCTATTAGACCAAATTCTTCGGAATAGGCAGCAATAATAAAGTCGGTATGACCTTCGGGTAAAAAATGCAGGTGCGATTGCGTACCTTCTAAAAAGCCTTTGCCAGAAAAGCCACCTGAACCAATCGCGGTTTTAGATTGAATAATATTCCAGCCTGTGCCTAAAGCATCGGCTTCTGGGTTTAATAGCGTAAGTACGCGCTGCCGTTGGTAGTCGTGCAGTAAAAATTGCCAAGCGATGGGGATAATGATCGCAACTAAGCCTGCCGCTGCTGCAATTAAGCGCCAAGACAAACCGCTTAAAAACAGCACAAAAAGCCCACTGGCAAGTACCAATAACGAGGTGCCTAAGTCGGGTTGTTCGGCAATGAGTATAAAGGGAATTACGGTCAACACTAAAGATAGTATGACTTGGCCTAAGCTTGGTGGTAAGGCTTTGCGCGATAAAAACCACGCAATCATCATTGGCATACCGATTTTCATAAATTCACTGGGTTGCACGCTACCAAAACCCGGAATATCAATCCAACGCTGTGCGCCCATGCGCACTTCACCAAATATCACCACGGCTACCAGCGACAACACACCAAACACATAAAAATATGGTGAAAAGGCTTGATACACTTTGGGTGGAATTTGTGCCAAGCTCAGCATGACCGCAAAACCAATGCCGAAACTCATGGCTTGTTTGCTGACTAAGCCGACATCTTGCGCAGAAGCACTGTATAAAACGGTTAGACCCAATGTGGCATTGAGCACTAAAAATAGAAACAACCAAGGGTCGATATGTAGTCGTTGCCAACGCGTAAGTTGTGTGGCGGTGCTTAAGCCATCACGAGGTGCTTGGCGTAAAAATTTGTACTGCGGACTTGAGGCCATGCGATTCTAAATCAAGTAAATCAATGCTTGCCGAATGCTAACATAAAGCTGCGCCAGACCAAAGCCATGCTTTACGGGTGGCGGTAAGCAACTGTGAAATTTAAAACCTAGCTTATATACATGTCACTGAAATTTGCAGGGTAGTGGCATAAAAAAACGGCGCTGTTAACAGCACCGTCTTTATAAATAAGTGAAAACTTATTTTTGTACCAACAAAGCATCAAAATGTTGAGCAAACACTTCAAGTTCTGCTTGGCTTAAAGTTGGAATTAATTTTTTAATCACAATGTGAACCGCTGTTTCAACCGCACTGGTTGCTACGCTCGCAATACCACGCTTTACCATGCCTAGACCTAATGTTTTGTTAAAGTCAGTCATAAAGTGCTTGATTAATGCATCAGCAAAAGTTTTAAACTGCTGAGTTAAATTGTCACGTTGTTCTTTACCATTGCCTGCGGCAACTGCGGCAAAACTTTTTTTCATGTCAGACACTAAGCTATCAGGCAATTCCGTACCCAAACGTTGTTGACCTTCATTGTCGATGAACACACTTTTTTCCATAAAAGCTAAGGATTCTAATACTTGTTCATTAGACGCTTTACCGAGCATTTGTTTCATCATGGTTGAAACAATACTACGGATTTTATTTGCCAGTTCTTCAGTGGTGTCACGTTTTTCACTTGGTGGAAATTTTTGCACCAAATGCAACAACATGGCGTCAACTAAATCATCGGTCAGTTGCAGTGAAATTTTGTCACGTAAAGGGTATTGTGGCTCTTTACTGTCGCGGCTGGCTTGTGCCAGTTGAATATCTTGACTCAAACTTTCTGACGGAATAACACCGAAATAACTGGTCATTGAAAAACGTCCTCTTTAATTAAAACTAAATTTATGCGTTTTATTGGCGCGCCAAGCGAATAGGTTGCGGCAGCCAAGATAAATCTGACACTCGACATGGGTTAATATCCAAACCGCCACGGCGAGTATAAGTTGCATAGACCATCAGTTTTTCAGGTGTAAGCTGTTGCCAAATATCGGCAAATATTTGCTCGACGCACTGCTCGTGAAACCCATTATGCTGACGGAACGAGATAATATAGGCGAATATACTGCGATAACAAGGTTTTTTACCTTGAAAACGAATAAAAATCGTACCCCAGTCGGGTTGTCCTGTGACTGGGCAATTACTTCGGAGCAAATGCGAATATAGTTCAACATTGACTTGATCTGTGCATTCAGCATCGAATTGCAAAAGATTCGCATCTGGCTGTGCAGATAAACGCTCAGGAATGAGCGTATCTAAACAGATACCAGTCGGTTTTGAAATGGCTAAATCATCGGCGTGGAACAGTTGTAGCTCTAGTTTTGCACCAGCTGCTGCTGATAAATCACGTTCTACGGTGGCAATAACGTCCTGTGCTGTGTCAAAGCGGCTAAAATTCAAACTATTGAAATAGAGTTTTAGCGATTTCGATTCAATTAAATTTGGTGAGCTTGCAGGCAGGGTTAAGCGTCCGATCGCAACTTGCGGTACGCCGTGTGCATTTAACCAAGAAATTTCAAAAATATGCCACCAATCTTTGCCCTGAGAAACGCCTGCAATATGTGCATAGTTGTGGCGTGACTCGGCGCGAGCAATTGGAAATAACAGCTCGGGTTGATATTGAGTTGGATATTCGGTGTCTTTGCCCAATAAAGAAAATTCAACACTCATTCACGCATTCCTGAGCCACGAGCCAATAAATGATAAGCAACGAAATAAAGACCAATACAGCACAAAGTGACAATGCTTAAGGAGAAAGTCACATTGACATCGCTATGCCCTAAAATACCGAAACGGAAAGCATTGACCATATACACAATAGGGTTAATCAGCGATAAATTTTGCCAAAACGGACTTAATGCACTAACGGCATAAAACACACCGCCCAAGTAGGTGAGTGGGGTCAAGACAAAGGTCGGGATAATAGAAATATCATCAAAAGATTTGGCATAGACCGCATTAATAAAACCACCTAAGGAAAACAATAATGAGGTTATGATGACGGTATAAATGGTCACAAACACATTATAAATGCCTAATTGGGTAAAGAACAGGCTCATAATAGTGACAATAAGGCCGACCAATACACCACGACACACGCCACCTATTACATAACCCCACAGCACCAAATGCAGCGGCACAGGGCTCATAATCAGCTCTTCAATGCTTTTTTGAAACTTGGCACTAAAAAAACTCGATGACACATTGGCATAGCTGTTGGTAATCACTGCCATCATAATTAAACCGGGCACAATAAATTGCATATAACTAAAGCCGCCCATTTCACCAATACGTGAGCCAACCAAGTTACCGAAAATCACAAAATACAAGCTCATGGTAATGGCTGGCGGCAATAAGGTTTGTGGCCAAATACGCATAAAACGGCGGATTTCTTTCACCACCAACGTCCACAGTGCGGTTTTTAATTGCGTGAAGTTCATGAGTTTGCTCCAGCAAGATTTTTCTCGACCATCTTCACGAATAATTCTTCTAAGCGATTGGATTTGTTACGCATACTTTTAACTTGAATCTCTTGAGATTGCAGCACTAAAAATAGGTCATTGATGCTATGCGCTTTATCCATGGTGACTTCTAAAGTCACTGCATCAATTAAATTAAATTGGAAGCCAATAATGTTGCAGTCAATAGCAGTAACAGGTGCAGCCAAATCAAAAATAAATGATTCTTCATTGAGTTGATTGAGAAAAGACTTCATTGCGGTATCTTCTTTAATTACCCCACGGTCAATAATGGCAATACGCCGGCACAGCATTTCCGCTTCTTCTAAATAGTGTGTGGTTAAAATAATTGAAGTGCCTTTGGCATTCATTTCGGTAAGGAAGTCCCACATCGAGCGGCGTAGCTCAATGTCTACCCCTGCGGTCGGTTCATCTAAAATTAGCAGCTTTGGTTCGTGCATCATGGCACGAGCAATCATCAAACGGCGTTTCATACCGCCAGAGAGCATGCGTGATTGAATGTTACGCTTTTCCCATAAGCCAAGTTTTTCTAAATAGAATTCAGCACGTTGTTCGGCTAGTTTTTTCGGAATGCCGTAATAACCCGCTTGGGTGACTAAAATATCGAAAGTTTTTTCGAATTGTCCAAAGTTAAACTCTTGTGGTACCACGCCAAGACATTGTTTGGCATGTGATGGGTGCGTGTCTAGGTTATGCCCAAAAATTTCAACCGCACCTGAGGTTTTTTTGGTGAGTGAACTGATGATGCTAATAGTGGTTGATTTGCCTGCACCATTAGGGCCCAGTAAGGCATAAAATTCACCTTCTGGCACAGTTAGGTTAATGCCTTTTAGAGCCTGAAAACCATTACGATAAGTTTTGGACAAATCGCTCAACACCAAAGCATCAGTCATGCACGTCTCACGTTGTGGAATAGAATGCGTATTTTGAGCGATCTGCCGCAATAAACCAAGTAGAAAATTGATTTGCTACGCAGTTTCCACCATAGAGTTGGCGAGTCGCAGTAAAGCATCGACATCGACTTCATCTATTTGGCTGGCAACGAGGTGCTCTTGCGCATAATCTAACCACAATTTACTTTGTAAAAAGTAGCTGAATAATTGTTTATCTAAATGGTTTTCTTGACACATTTTCGCCATAAGGGTCAATGATTCGGAAATGGTCTTGGCAGATTTATAAGGACGATCTGCCGCTGTGAGGGCTTCAAATACATCTGCCAATGCCAATGCGCGTTCTTCAACAGACATTTGTGAACCGAGTAAACGGCGTGGATAACCCTTGCCATCCATGCGTTCGTGGTGATTGGTGGCGAGGTCTGGTACACGCTGTAGATACTTCGGCCAAGGCAACTTGGTCAGCATAATCAGGGTTTGCACAATATGGTTATTAATGGCAAAACGGTCTTCTGGGGTTAGTGTGCCACGGCGAATAGTTAAATTATAAATTTCTCCAATATTGCGTTGTACCGGCGGCAATTGCATATCAAAACCATAGGTGTTGCGAGGGTCATCTTTCTCTACCACAGGTTTGAGCGCGTCATCCCAAGGTACAAGATGTTCGGGTTTGTCGGCTAATAAATGTTCTCGTACTGGCAAAGTATCTGGTTGCATTGCACAGGAGTTAGCATTGCGTACCTGCTCTAAGGTCGATAAACCGAGTTGGTCGTCAAAGTAACGTAGCCAAGTGCGTTGCGCAATGCGCTCTAATTCGGCAACTTTGTCATCACTTAAAAATTCTCCACCGACATTACATTGCGCTACTAAAGCAAAATCCTCTTGCAATTGAGCATATTGTGCATCTCGTTCGGCTTCCAGTGTGGATCGGTCTGCACCTGCCAGTTGTGCTTCTAGTGAAGCAATGTGTACATCACGGCGTAAAATTTCAAAACGGCTGCGAATTTCGTGAATGCGGTTGTAAATGGTTTCCAGTTTGGTGGCTTTATCAATAATATGTTCAGGGGTGGTGATTTTGCCGCAATCATGCAGCCAAGCGGCTAAACGAAAGGCTTCACGCTCTTCATCATTGCACTGGAACTCGGCAAACTGACCTTCGGTTTCTGCCGAAAGTTGATCGACCAGCATCATTGCCAACTTTGGCACGCGGCGGCAATGTCCACCGGTATGTGCACTTTTGGTATCAATCGCATCGGCTAAAACATGAATAAAGGCTTCTAATAAGGCTTTTTGTGATTCAATCAGCTGGCGGGTTTCGATTGGAATCGCCAACATACCCGTTAAGCGTTCGCTAAAAATCATAAAATCATGTGAGTTATGTTCTAAATCTCCAGCATGTTCCAAAATCACATAGCCTAAAATGCTGCCATCACGACCACGAATGGCGAACGCTTGGCAAGTCGCAGTGGCTTCAAGTGCCAAAGTAGGGTCTTCATTCAGTTGATGAGCCAGTTGTTCCACTTGTTGTTGTGGGCCAAAAGCGGCGGTTTTGTGCCAGTTTTTATTTTCCACATTATGCAAATACACCGCACCACTTTTACATCGAGCGGCTTCTACAAAGAGTTTCAGCACTTGACCTAACATCAGGTCGATATGCGGTTCGGCTTGTAAGACCTGACTAATTTTTAATAAGGCTTCCATGGTGCGACTGACGTCATCGGTGACATCGGTGAGCTGAAAGGCTTCATACAGTAGGGTAAATTCAGGCGTGGGGCGGCTAAAGTCAAAATTAGACATTTTTTTGACGCGGCGAATATGTTGTTCGATGGTTTTACCAATCCGATGTCCCACCCAAGCGCCGAGTATGAGCAGCAAAATACCTAAAACTATGGCAATTAGAATCATTTGCCGACTATGCATGCTTAAATCGTTGAGGAGTTCTTTGCTTGGCGTGGTAATCAGCAGTTGCAAACCAATATCACGGTATTGTGGCAGTACAATACGACGCCCTAACCATTCTTGATTATCCACACGATACGTCAATATCTGCTGCTGTGGATTGAGCTTCCACAGTTGTAATAAAGCTGCATTTTCTAGCGTGTGCAGGGTCGGCAATTGAGCTGTATGTGTTGTACTTGAGGTGGCATGGGGTTCGACGGCTGCGCTATTGGTGGCAATAATTTCGCCTTGAGTATTGACCAAGGCAATTTGACTATTGGGGCTAATGTTAAATTGTTGTAAGGCATCTTTAATGCCAATCAGTGGCAAATCCATCGCCACGATGGCGCGTGAATTACTACTCTGCATCGACAAGGTAATGCCCATGAGCGGCGCATCTGCATAGATATAGGGTCTGGAAATAGCAACATCTTTACTCGCCAGTGCGTTGTGATACCAAGGGCGTTTGCGTGGGTCAAATACATAGCTAGGGTCGGCACGTTGTTCAATTAAATTGTGATGCACATCATAAAAAAACAATTGATGCTGAGGCTGTTCAGCAGTCCCCAATGCGGTACGTACCACAAATGCAGCATTGCTTGGCGCACGGTAGTTTTGGCGTAATGCTGGCTGGGTCAGTGGGCTGACTAAGAAATAATCGCCATTGTCGTAGCCAATATACACGGCGGTAAGCAGTGAATTTGCACTTAAATCGGTGGTAAATACTTTTAAGCGCTGCATACGTTGTTCGAGCGTAGTGGCTTCTACGACCGAGTCCAATGCCAGTACCCGCAATAAAGCTTCGGCAGGACCGACGATATGTTGTACGCGTTGTTCAGTCAGTTGGCTGGTCATTTCTGCTTTGCTGGTTGCTGCATTGAGCAATAAGTTGCGAGAACCAATCCAATTGACCGTAATGAGGGTGAGCGCAGTTAAGGTTATCGCAAGTATCATCATTACGGCGATGACTAAACGAATGCGCCATTTATGCTGCAACCAGAGCATGATCCCTTGCATATTTCCCCATCTCATTATTTTATTGAGCGAATTAATCTAATTAGAAATTAGATTAGCAGAGTTTGTGACAAAGCTGCTGATTTTTTGTTTGGCTTTGGTCGATTTATCTGACCCATGAACGGTAGAATTTTGCTACTGACCGATTTCTCGTTAAATGCAGACAGCTTCAATATCGCTAAATTGGCAATTTCGGTATCTAATTATCTGAGATGAAAGGAATATTGGCTCAAGTAAGGGGAGGCAAATGGATAGTTCAGAGCAAGACAAGCACAAAGCAGCACACCTGTTG
>SSHD01000072.1 GCA_008017255.1 Acinetobacter sp. | reverse complement strand
GGGAATGGTTTCTGTACCGTAAGCCAGTGCTGCAACGGCTTGCGCACCACCAATGGTGAACACTCGACTGACCCCTGCCAAATGCGCTGCTGCCAATACCAAAGGATTTAATTCACCTTTCGGCGCAGGTACCACCATAATAATTTCAGGTACGCCGGCGACATGCGCAGGGATAGCATTCATTAAAACAGAAGATGGATAGGATGCCAAACCACCCGGCACATAGATGCCGACACGGTCCAGTGGAGTGACTTTTTGACCTAAGGTATTACCGAGATCATCCACATAGCTCCAACCCTCTTGCTTTTGCGCTTGGTGGAAAGATTGAATGCGTTTTGCTGCCAATCGCAAAGCATCACGAATTTCTGTGTTCAAGCCATCAAATGCAGCTTTGAGCTGAGCTTGTGTCAGTTCTAATTCGGAAAAGTGATGCGCGGGATGTTGATCGAACTGCTGAGTGAGTTTTAGTACCTGAGCATCGCCATGCTGACGCACATCAGCAATAATTTGGTCAACAGTTTGTACTAATTGAGGATCATTCACAGTTTCAAATGCTAATAGTTCAGCAAATGCCTGTTTAAAGTTCTGATCTTGAGTCGATAAACGGCGCATCAATTTACCCACAAGGTGTATAAAAGAAAGCTAAGTTTACTCTTTTTCCGCTACGTTGTGGGAGGCTATGTTCAGGTTAATCGTTGAAATTGACGAATTGGTGAATAACCAAGAATACTCCCTCTAAATCTTCCCCCTGTCAGGGGAAACTTCAAAGCGAGCAATTTACTTGGCAAATAAAAAACCCTTGTTGAATTGAACAAGGGTTTTCGTGATTCAGAGTTAAAACTTAGTTCTTCTGTTTATCTACGATTTTGTTGGCTTGAATCCTGAGCGAGGAATCAGCAGAGCAACGCTCTGCCCAAGCGCGAAGCTGCGCTTCGCTAACGCACGTTAAGCAAACATAAAGAAGAAATTAGTTCTTCTCTTTGTCTACGATTTTATTCGCTTGAATCCTGAGCAGGGAAATAGAAAAGCAACGCTTTTCCCCTGCGCAAGAAAAATGGGAAGCAACGCTTCCCATTTTTGTGCAAGGCACGTAACCTTAGTTCTTTTCTTTGTCTACGATTTTGTTGGCTTGAATCCACGGCATCATCGCACGTAACTTATTACCCGTTACTTCAATACCATGTGCAGCGTTTTGACGACGACGAGCCGTCATTGATGGGTAGTTCAACGCACCTTCACTAATGAACATTTTTGCATATTCACCAGATTGGATACGTTTTAATGCGTTACGCATGGCTTCACGAGATTGTTCGTTAATCACTTCTGTACCAGTCACATATTCACCATATTCAGCATTGTTCGATACTGAATAGTTCATGTCTGCGATACCGCCTTCGAACATCAAGTCAACGATTAACTTAAGTTCGTGTAAGCATTCGAAATATGCCATTTCTGGAGCATAACCCGCTTCAACCAAAGTTTCGAAGCCCATTTTTACCAATTCAACCGCACCACCACAAAGTACTGCTTGCTCACCAAAAAGGTCAGTTTCAGTTTCTTCACGGAAAGAAGTTTCGATAATACCCGTACGACCACCGCCTACGCCTGAAGCATAAGACATCGCCACGTTACGTGCATTACCAGACGCATCTTGGTGAATGGCGATTAAGTCAGGTACACCTGAACCACGTTGGAATTCTGAACGTACAGTATGACCTGGTGCTTTTGGCGCAACCATAATCACGTCTAAGTCTGCACGTGGTACAACTTGGTTATAAAGAATAGAGAAACCATGCGCAAAAGCTAATGTCGCACCTTGCTTGATGTTTGGCTCAATCACGTCACGATAAAGCTGTGATTGGAACTCATCTGGAGTCAAAATCATCACTAAGTCAGCTTGTGCAACTGCTGCTGGAACTTCAGACACTTTAAGACCTGAGTTTTCAGCTTTTTTCCAAGACGTAGAACCTGCACGTAAACCAACAGTTACGTCTACGCCAGAGTCTTTAAGGTTAAGTGCATGCGCATGACCTTGTGAACCATAACCAATAATGGCAACTTTTTTGCCTTGGATGATCGATAAGTCACAGTCTTTATCGTAAAAAATTTGCATCTGTATTCTCCATTAGAATCTTTAAAATATGTTGGGTATTTCCCCCTCACCCTAACCCTCACTTGCGCTTCGTTTTAAAGCGGTACTTTAAAACTTGCTCAGGAGAGGGAACTCCTTCTCTTGCGCCATATATGGCTCAGGGAGAAGGTTGGGATGAGGGTTTTTAAAAACTTAAACTGTTAAAACCTTTTCGCCACGCGCAATGCCTGACACACCAGAACGCACTACTTCAAGAATAGTATTTTCGGCTAAAGCATCAATAAAACCATCAATTTTGTCGGTAGTACCTGCAATTTGAATGGTATAAGTGGTTGGTGTGACATCGACAATTTGTGCACGGAAGATGTCCGCAGTGCGTTTAATTTCCGCACGTGCTGCACCCAATGCTTTCAATTTGATCAACATCAATTCACGTTCAATATGCGCACCTTCCGACAAATCGACTACTTTCACCACTTCAACCAATTTATTCAGCTGCTTGGTAATTTGCTCGATTTTATGATCGTCACCATAAGTGGTTAAGGTCAAACGCGACAAAGTTTCGTCTTCAGTCGGTGCAACATTTAAAGTTTCAATGTTGTAGTTACGCTGGGAAAATAAACCCACCAACCGAGAAAGCGCACCAGCTTCATTTTCAACGAGTACAGAAATAATATGTCTCATTCGGTACGCTCTCCTTTTCCTAACCACATATCCTTCATCGATTGACCTGCAATCAACATTGGATAGACGTGTTCTGTGCGGTCAACCATGACATTAATAAATACACATTTATCATTAATCGCCATTGCTTCGGCTAATTTAGACTCAAGTTCATCGGCATGATCAATTTGAATACCGACATGACCATACGCTTCCATCAACTTGGCAAAGTCAGGCAATGAATCGACATAAGAACTTGCATGACGACCTTCGTAATTCATATCTTGCCATTGTTTTACCATGCCAAGCGCTTGGTTATTCAGGCATAGAATTTTCACATTTAAGCCATATTGCTTACAGGTGGAAAGTTCCTGAATACACATTTGAATAGACGCTTCACCCGTAATACACACCACTTGCTGGTCTGGATACGCCAGTTTTGCCGCCATTGCATACGGTAAGCCAACACCCATGGTGCCTAAGCCACCTGAGTTAATCCATTGACGTGGACGTTTGTATTTGTAGTAGTTGGCGCCAAACATTTGGTGCTGACCTACGTCCGAAGTAATAATTGCTTCGCCATTGGTCACACGGTCGAGTGCTTCAACCACTTGTTGCGGTTTCATTTCACCGTTTTGCGCAGCTTCATAGCGTAAGCCATGCACTTGACGCCATTCATTAATCTGAGACCACCAAGCCGCAATTGCTTCCGGATTTGGTTTAGACACATTCATTTGCTTAAGCTGCGCTAACATTTCTTGCAACACAGGCTCGACCGCGCCCACAATTGGAATGTGCGCCATAATGGTTTTTGAAATGGTCGCAGGGTCTACATCTATATGAATGACTTTGGCATTTAAACAGAATTTAGCTGGGTTGTTGGTCACACGGTCATCGAAACGCGCACCAATGGCTAAAATCACATCGGCATTGTGCATTGCCATGTTGGCTTCATAAGTACCGTGCATACCCAACATGCCGACAAATTGCGGATCATTGCCTGGGAAAGCACCCAAGCCCATTAGCGTATTAGTTACTGGATAACCCAATAAGTGCGCCAGTTCAGTCAATAATCCTGACGCATTACCTTGTACCACGCCACCGCCAGTGTAAATCATTGGGCGTTTTGCAGTAATGAGCTCATCAATCGCTTTACGAATTTGACCAGAATGTCCACGTGAGGGTGGCTGATATGAGCGCATTTTCACTTTTTCAGGATATTCGTAGGCAAATTTTTCTGCCGGATTGGTAGCATCTTTCGGAATATCAATTACCACTGGACCCGGACGACCAGACGCAGCGATATAAAATGCTTTTTTAATAATGGCAGGAATTTCACTGGCATGACGCACTTGGAAACTATGCTTTACGATTGGACGCGAAATACCGACCATATCTGTTTCTTGGAACGCATCTTCACCAATGAGATGGCTTGCAACCTGACCCGACAAAATCACCATTGGGATAGAGTCCATATAAGCCGTTGCAATTGGGGTAACGGTATTGGTTGCGCCCGGACCAGAGGTCACAAGTACCACACCCGTTTTACCAGTTACGCGCGAATAAGCGTCTGCCATGTGGCCCGCTGCTTGTTCGTGGCGTACTAAATAATGATTAATTCGGTCTTGCTGAAATAGCGCATCGTAAATATGTAGTACTGCGCCGCCTGGATATCCAAACACATGCTCTACGCCTTCGTCCGCGAGGGCACGAACGAGCATTTCACCACCAGATAAGAGTTCCAACGTGATTCACCCTAGAGTTTGCACAATTTATGGGAGACATAAACTGTGTTTTATTCATTAACTTATGCACATTTTAAGCGTGCGTCTTGTACTGGTTTTTGCTGCAATAGGAAAAATTTTCTGACTCATCAGCCGTGTGGGCTGTGTTTACATCTCGAATCAAAATATGTTGGGATAAACATATTTTAAAAAATCATTCTCTCGGCTAGAAAGAATGTCCATTGCAAGCCATGACATTTATTCGAAGGGTGATCAAATAAGCGCATATAAAACTAAAGCAAGCATTTTTGTTGCTTTCATACACAAAGTCAAGAATAAAGGAAAGGTTTTTCTATAATATTTTTTGGCTGTTGTTTTTTTAGGCTTATTCAAGGTTGTGGTTTAGTCTATTGAAACGTCCATTTATCAAAAATTCATTTTCTTTTTACATAAAACGATACATTGTAAATTGCATCCTGAATACACTTTGATCGAATATAGACAGAATTCTCTTGGAGAGATCAAACATGAAACCATCTTATTTAAAAACGGGCTTATATACGATTGCTACAACAGCACTGTTGTTTTGTTCAACTCAAAACCATGCTCAACAGTACTACAAATGGGTCGATGCAAATGGATCGACCCACTACACCACCACACCTCCACCTAAAGGTGCAAAACGTTTAAACAAAGTTTCAACCTATGGTGGAAATCAGCCGACACAAGCACCAGCCACAACAGCAAATCAGGCCCCACAGCAAGCCCAGAATGCTGCGCAACATGTATCACAAGTAGCAAATGTGGCGGTTGAAGCGGCTGCAACAACCTCACCTCCTGCTCAGGCACCATCTGCACCATCACATTCAGACCGATAAAGTAGCCTAAATAGATCAAGGCGGTATCTAACCGCCTTGAAGATAAAATCCCAATCAAAAACTGACATTTCACCCAGTTTTGCGCTATGCTGTGCAGCAATCTTAATCTTACTTTTTTGTTGTATCGCATATCCCTATGACGACTTCTCACATTGACACCGAATATCAAGCAAGTGCCATTGAGCCCCAAGTTCAACAAGACTGGGACAATCGCAAAGTTTTCAAAGTTGCCGACACTGTAG
>SSHD01000031.1 GCA_008017255.1 Acinetobacter sp. | reverse complement strand
TGTAAATAACACTAATAATAGTGTCATAGTTCACTTGAGCAGCATGACCGTGAATACGCTCAACCGCCATTACACCCTCTTCCATTGCTTTATGCGCAAGCATTGGACCGCGTACTAAATCACCAATTGCGTAAACACCTTCTACAGATGTTTGGCATTGATCATTTACATCAACCAAACCACGTTCAGTCAATTTAATGCCAGAATCTTCTGCCAATAAACCTTCCGCATAAGCCTTACGACCAACACAAACGATGAGCTTATCAAATACTTGTTCTTTGTCTTCGCCAGCTTGAGTATATTTAACCGTCACTTCGCGACCGTTCACTGCCGTACCTGCAACTTTGGCACCAATACGAATATCCATACCTTGTTTTTTCAAGATTTTTTGATAGTCCTTTGCCAAAGCTTTGTCTGCCATTGGTAAGAAAGCATCTAATGCCTCAAATACTACAACTTCCGAGCCTAAACGACGCCATACCGAACCAAGCTCTAAACCAATCACACCTGCACCAATCACCCCCAAGCGCTTCGGCACTTCAGGGAATTTTAATGCGCCAGTCGAATCGACAATCAGGTCTTCATCAACAGGTGCGACAGGAATATTGACGGGTACAGAACCTGTCGCAAGAATAACGTATTTAGGTTCTAGAACCTGTACTTCCCCCTCAAACGGCGTGAATTCAACTTTTTTAGCGGCCAGTAATTTTCCTGAACCTTGTAACCACTCAATGCCATTACCTTTGAGTAATTGCGCAATACCGCCAGTGAGTTGATCGACCACTTTGTCTTTACGCGCTAACAAAGTATTTAAATCGAATGTGACTTCGCCAGTGCGAATACCATGCTCTGCAAGGTCGTGCACAGTCGCTTCATATTTATGTGACGAATCAAGTAAGGCTTTTGATGGAATACAACCTACGTTTAAGCAAGTACCACCTAAAGAAGGTTTACCATTGTGAATACGTTTTTCAATACAAGCGACTTTGAAACCCAGTTGCGCAGCGCGAATTGCTGCTTCATAACCACCAGGTCCACCGCCAATAACAACAAGATCAAACTGTTGAGACATTTTTATCTCCATGAAATCCCCCTGAATCCCCTTAAAAAAAGGGGGACATTCCCCTCTTTCATAAAGAGGGGTTAGGGGAGATTTTAAATAAGTTAAAGGTCAAGAATCAGACGAGCAGGTTCTTCTAACAATTCTTTGATTGTCACCAAGAAACCAACCGCTTCTTTACCATCAATTAAACGATGGTCATAAGACAGCGCCAAATACATCATCGGTAAAATTTCAACTTGACCATTGACCGCCATCGGACGGTCTTGGATTTTATGCATACCTAAAATTGCAGTTTGCGGTTGGTTTAAAATTGGTGTTGAAAGCAATGAACCGAAAGTACCCCCATTGGTAATGGTGAAAGTACCGCCAGTCATTTCTTCAATGGACAATTTACCTTCGCGGGCTTTGGCTGCATAAGCGGCAATACCACCTTCAACTTCGGCATAGTTCATACGGTCTGTATCACGCAGAATGGGCACAACCAAACCACGCTCAGAAGACACCGCAACGCCGATGTCATAAAAACCGTGATAAACAATATCATCACCATCAATTGAGGCATTGACTGCTGGATAACGCTTTAATGCTTCGGTTGCTGCTTTCACAAAGAAAGACATAAAGCCTAAACGCGCACCATGACGCTTTTCAAACGCATCTTTATATTGCTTACGCATTTCCATGATTGGTTTCATGTTCACTTCGTTAAACGTAGTGAGCATGGCGGTTTGTTGGGTCGCTGCCAATAGGCGCTCTGCCACACGTTTACGTAAACGGGTCATTGGCACACGTTTTTCAATTCGTTCGCCCACAGCCACGCTTAGCGGTTGTACCGAAGCTGCTGGTTTGGCTTGATGACTGGCAACATCTTGTTTCGTGATGCGACCACCACGACCAGTACCCGATACATCTGCGGCATTAATACCCGTTTCAGAGAGTGCTTTACGTACCGCAGGCGCTTGATCTTGAACTGGTGTACGCTCAACCACTGGCGCAGCACCTGCTTCTGTATTTTCAACGGCTTGTTCAACCTGCTCTTGACTTTGCACAGCCTGAGTTTCCGCCGCTCCAGAAACTGCACCCGCTTCAAACTGGGCAATCACTTCTGCTGATAAAACCGTATCGCCTTCATGTTTAACAATTGCAATTAGACTACCATCTGCTGGCGCAACTACCTCTAAAACAACTTTGTCCGTTTCAATATCACAGATCACTTCATCACGAGAAACCGCTTCACCTACTTTTTTATGCCAAGTGGCAATGGTACCGTCAGCAACTGATTCGGGAAATACGGGTGCTTTAATTTCGGTGGTCATTATTGAGAATCTCCTGATTGTTCAGCTTTAATTGCCAGTGCGTCATTGACGAGCTGAGCTTGTTGTTTTGCATGCAAATACGGTGAACCACACGCCGGTGCAGCAGATGCTTCACGGCCTGCGTAGCTAATGCGAATATGTTTACCCGATTCAACCACATCTTCAAATAAACGCGGCACAATAAACAACCATGCACCTTGGTTTTTCGGTTCTTCTTGTGCCCAAACCAGTTCTTTCAGGTTCGGATACGCATCCATCACTTCGTTTAACCGTTGTTGTGGGTATGGATACAATTGCTCAATACGCACAATCGCAATATGGTTTAGACCCAATTCACGACGTTTTTCCAGTAAATCATAATAAACCTTACCCCCACAAAGCACTAAACGCGTGACTTCGTTTTTATCGATTGGATCAATTTCATCAATAATGGTTTGGAAGGTGCCATTTGCCAACTCATCTAACGTTGAAGTTGCAAGTTTATGGCGTAATAACGATTTTGGTGACATCACAATCAGTGGCTTACGAATTGGACGTACTGCCTGACGACGTAAAGCGTGATAAATTTGCGCTGGCGTGGTGGGGGTCATCACCTGCATATTGTCTTCTGCACACAACTGCAAGAAACGTTCTAAACGTGCAGATGAATGTTCAGGACCTTGCCCTTCATAGCCGTGAGGCAATAACATGGTCAAGTTGCTGACGCGTTCCCACTTGGTTTCACCCGACGCAATAAACTGGTCAATCACCACTTGGGCACAGTTAGCGAAATCACCAAATTGCGCTTCCCACACAATCAGACTCTTTGGCAATGTGGTTGAATAACCATATTCAAATGCCAATACCGCTTCTTCTGACAATAAAGAATCATACACCGCAACACGCGGTTGATTTTCTTTAATATGGCACAGCGGAATATACACCGAACCATCGACTTGGTTATGCAATTTGGCATGACGATGCGAAAAAGTTCCCCGCCCCACGTCTTCACCCGTAATACGCACCAAGAAACCATCATCTAACAAAGTGGCATAAGCCAAAGTTTCGGCCGCACCCCAGTTGAGTGGTATTTCACCAGTTTGCATTTTCACACGGTCTTCAATCACTTTTTGCACTTGGCGTTGCAATACAAAACCTTCAGGCAATTTATTCATGATTGCGCCAAGTTCTTTTAAGCGTTCTAGCTTAAAAGTGGTATCCCAAACATCGGTATAGTCATGCCCTAAATACGGCGACCAATCGACAAACATTTTCTTATTCGGTTCATGTACTAAGGCATTGGCCACATGACGACCTGCTTCTAAATCGGCACGGTAGTCTGCAATCATTTGGTCAGCACTGGCACGATCAAGAATTTTTTCTTGTACCAACTGGTCTGCATACAACGTGCGTGTAGTGGCTTTCTTATTGATGACTTGATACATCAAAGGTTGCGTTGCCGATGGCTCATCGGCCTCGTTATGACCACGACGACGATAGCAGAACAAATCTAAAATAACGTCTTTACGGAATTCATGGCGGAAGTCATGCGCAATTTGAGTGGCAAAAATCACCGCTTCAGGGTCATCGCCATTGACATGGAAAATAGGTGCCTGAATCATTTTTGCAACATCGGTACAGTATTCTGTAGAGCGTGTATCACGCGGGTCGGAAGTGGTAAAACCAACTTGGTTGTTGACCACAATATGCACTGTACCACCCACCGTATAGCCACGTGTTTGTGACATTTGGAAAGTTTCCATGTTCACGCCCTGACCAGCAAATGCAGCATCACCATGCACAATTAATGGCAATACATCATCACCGCCAATATCGCGGCGGCGGACTTGACGCGCACGCACAGAACCTTCAACGACTGGCCCAACAATTTCTAAATGCGATGGGTTAAACGCCAATGCCAAATGTACTTCACCACCTGGTGTCATTACATTCGATGAGAAACCTTGGTGATATTTCACATCACCAGAGCCTTTTTTATGCAGGCTTTTGCCTTCAAACTCACCAAACAGGTCAGCAGGGTTTTTCCCCATAATATTGACCAGTAGGTTTAAACGACCACGGTGTGGCATACCAATCACAACTTCTTTACAACCCACACTACCTGCACGCTGAATCAGTTCGTTGACCATTGGAATAAAAGATTCACCACCTTCCACCCCAAAACGCTTAGCACCAACGAATTTATTACCTAAATATTTCTCTAAACCTTCGGCAGCAGTTAAGCGTTCTAAAATGCCTTTTTTCTGCTCGGTCGTTAAATTATATTGCCCACGCACACTTTCCAAACGCTGTTGAATCCAACGTTTTTCTTTGGTGTCGACAATGTGCATATACTCTGCGCCAATAGAGCCGCAATATGTGGCTTCCATAGCATTGACCATTTCCGACAACGTCGCTTCATCTTTGCCTATAGCAAGATTACCGGTATTGAACACCGTGTCTAAATCGGATTTGGTGAGATTGTGTGTAGTTAAATCGAGGTCTGGAACTTCTTCGCGTTTCGCAAGACCGAGTGGATCTAATTTAGCTTTTTGATGACCACGATTGCGGTAGCCAGCAATGAGCTGTAATACGCCAATTTGACGACGCTCATGCCCTGTGCTGACCGTGCCTTGTACCACCGGTTGAACCCGATTTGCATTACGCCCCAGCAACAGGAATTGCTCGCGCACACTGCCGTGTGGTTGATCGCCTTTCGGGTATTGATCGAAATATTCACGCCAATCTCCTAAAACAGAGGTTGGTGATACTAGATACTGTTCGTAAAGCTCTTCAATATACGCCGCACTATCAGCGGAAAGTTCAGTGTCAAGACGCAACGCGCCAGCAACTTCTTGCATTTTTGGACCCATTTCCTATTGCAAAAAATAATACAGGTTGCCTTTTAAGCAAACCCATGCTTCATAGTGTCAAATTGGTAACAAGACCCTACGACCCAAGATCATTCAACCCCGAGAATTATGACTACACATCAGGAGTATTCCCTTTGATGTAACAAATGCGCGAAACCCTTGCGGTATTTCACACATTTTATACTCGATAGCATCGAGCAATTTTTTGCAAATCGTTTTAGCAAAATTAACGTTTAATTTAACTTTGCTAAAATGACTCGGCGCAAAACCCTAGCAATTTCTTTGCCAACTTACTCTAGAAAATAAACATAAGAATATGCTAGTTTTTTTATTTTCCACCATGGCTAAAATCCTACCATGTTCCACTGTTTAAATTGATTTTTTTGACACATACCCCTCATAAATAAGCTAAATACACACCTTCGCAATCCTCCTAATATACCCTGATCCCACCCTTGCATTGCACGGTTATAGACCAAAGTACAAGATTAGCTACAAATAACGCACAAACAGCAGGCGGTCTGCGCAAAAAAAGTTCATCAACCCTATTTATTGATTTTAATTGTTATACTTATCAATAAATTTAACAATGCATTCAATTTAGTCATTGCACATTTTAAAGGCTAAATAAGTTTAGTGTTGCAACTTTATGCAGCACCACTTTTTACACAGACATAAAAAAACGGAAGCACCATTCAATGCTTCCGTTTCGTGTTTTCAACCGAGATTAACCCGCTTGATCTAACAACATATTACGGATGTGACCAATGGCCTTGGTAGGGTTTAAGCCTTTTGGACACACCGACACACAGTTCATAATCCCTTTACAACGGAACAATGAGAACGGGTCATCCAAACGCGCCAAACGCTCTTGAGTCGCAGTATCACGCGAATCAATAATAAAACGATAAGCATTTAACAGAGCAGACGGTCCAAGGAACTTGTCTGGATTCCACCAGAAGGATGGACATGCTGTTGAACAACATGCACACAAAATACATTCATATAGACCATCTAAATGTTCACGCTCTGCTTGAGACTGTAAACGCTCTTTTGGCGGTGCTGGCTGATCATTAATCAAGAATGGATGAATCTTGTTGTATTGATCATAGAATTGGTTCATATCAACAACCAAGTCTTTAACTACAGGCAGACCAGGCAGCGGACGAATCACAATTTTCTCTGGTAAGTCGTTCAAGTTCCACAAGCACGCCAAACCATTTTTACCATTGATGTTAACACCATCTGAACCACAAATACCTTCACGGCACGAACGGCGGAACGTCAACGATTCATCTTGTACTTTCAATGCAAGTAACGCATCAAGCAACATACGGTGCTTGTCGGTCAACTCAAGTTTGAAAGTTTGCATGTACGGCGCTTTATCCTTATCAGGATCATAGCGGTAGATTTCGAATGTACGAGTGCCTCTACTCATCTTTATTCTCCCAATTAGAATGTACGTGGTTTAGGTT
>SSHD01000129.1 GCA_008017255.1 Acinetobacter sp. | reverse complement strand
GTGCTTCAAACATCATCTCTTGCCCCGTGCGCGGGTGCACTAAACCCAGTTTAGCGGCATGTAAGGCTTGGCGTTTAAAGCTACGCAACATATCAGTTAATGCTTCCGATGCCCCCGCAGGAAAACGCACGCGATTGACATAAACAGGGTCGCCCACCAAACCATGTCCAATATAATTGAAATGCACGCGAATTTGATGGGTTCGCCCAGTTTCAAGTTGCGCTTGAACACGCGTGAAATCGCGGAAGCGTTCTTTGACATTGTAATGCGTCACTGCATCACGCCCCCCTGGAAGAATCGCCATTTTCACTCGATCCATGGGATGACGCTTAATCGGCTCATCAATGGTTCCACCCGCAATAATATTGCCGTATGCGACCAAGTCATACACTCGATAGACAGTTTTCTTTGCTAACTGCTTACTGAGTGAAAATTGCGCTTCTAAATTTTTCGCAACGACCAACAATCCACTGGTGTCTTTATCAATTCGATGTACCAAACCTGCACGGGCAAGTTCAGCCAGTTTAGGAGCATGATAAAGCAAGGCATTGACCAAGGTACCGCTTGGATTGCCTGCCCCAGGATGCACCACCATTCCGACGTCTTTATTGATCACTAAAATATCATCATCTTCAAACACGATATTCAGTGGGATATTTTCAGGCTGACTTGAAGTTTGCGCTTCTAATTCAACCTCAAGCGTTAACTGTTCATTGCCTTCGCAGCGATATTTAGGTTTGACCGTGTTACCATTGACCAGCAGATGACCTTCTTTCATCCATTGCTTGAGTTTTTCTCGTGAAAACTCACTCCAGACCATGGCTGCAACTTGGTCGATGCGTTGCCCCAAATAGGTTTCATCAAGTTGAATTTGCAACGATAAACGTGTTGCAGTTGGGTCAGAAGTATGATTATCTGCATCGACAGAATCTTCGAGTAAGAAATCTGTTTCAGAAAAATTTGAATTGGAAGATTGTGCTGAAGTCATTTGATGATCGGTGCAAAAATGATTTAATAGCCCCATTGTAGCTTATTGTCTCAAACGCAGAGGAATTTTTATGTCGCTACCCCATTATAAAATTACGATACTGGCGTTATCTTTAGGCGTCGCGTCTGCATTTGTGGGCTGTAGCAGCAATCCAAGCAAAAAAGAAGTGGTCGATAAAGGTCCGCAATCGAGCGAACAGGTTTATTTCAGTAAAGCGCAAAAAGCGCTCGACCGTAATCAATATATTGATGCCGTTAAATCGCTCGAAGCCTTAGATACGTATTATCCGACTGGGCAATACACCCAACATGCACAGTTAGAACTGATTTACGCCAAATTTAAACAAAAAGAATATGAAGCGGCAATTGCACAGGCAGATCGTTTTATTCGTTTAAATCCACAGCACCCAAATGTAGATTATGCCTACTACGTGCGTGGCGTTGCCAATATGGAAATGAACTACGATAGCCTAATTCGCTATACCTCGCTGCAACAATCGCATCGTGATGTGGGCTATATTAAAGTGGCGTATCAAAACTTTGTCGATTTAATTCGTCGTTTCCCAAGTAGCCAATACTCGGTAGACGCTGCACAGCGTATGCAATTCATTGGGCAAGAACTGGCGGAAAGCGAAATGAATGCGGCACGTTTTAATATTAAACGTAAAGCATGGTTAGCCGCAGCGGAACGTGCGCAATGGGTGATTGAACATTATCCAAAAACACCGCAAACCCCTGAAGCGTTGGCAACACTCGCCTATAGCTATCAACAACTGGGCGACCAAGCGACTTCACAACAATATATTGAATTATTAAAACTCAACTACCCGCATTTAGTCAAAGCCAATGGCACAGTGAACTTACGTGCCACACGCAAAGAAGGCAGTTGGATAAACCGAGCCACTTTAGGTTTGCTGGGTCGTGAATCTAAAACTGTTGCTGTGAAAGATGAAGCGCAAGCCAAAACTGAACCACGCAGCTTAACCAATCGGCTAAGTTTTGGTTTATTGGATAAACCTAACGCTACCGATAGCGCAGAAACACTATTGCGTCCAAGCCGTGAAGCGCCAGCGGTATTGATTGAAAATGAGTCAGATCAAGAAGATGCTGCAAATTAATTGACCCATGCTTAGCTAAATAAAAACAGGCAAGTCACCCCTTGCCTGTTTTACATTTTATGCCACAATGTTTCACAGCAGCCCACGCCCTTTGGCTTTATTTTCGTTGCAACTGGTTAAACACACATGGCAATTCCACAGCATACCATTGACCAAATACTTGATCGGACCGACATTGTCGATTTGATTGGGCAACGCGTAAAACTAAAAAAATCTGGACGTACTTATTCGGGCTGCTGTCCATTCCATCAAGAAAAAAGTCCCTCTTTTCATGTCTATCGCGACAAGCAGTATTATCACTGCTTCGGTTGTCAGGCCAATGGCAATGCGATTCGTTTTTTAATGGATGTCGATGGCCGCAATTTTATTGATGTGATGCAAGAACTGTCCAATAAAACTGGCATCGACCTCCCCAAAGACCAACACGAACAAAAAAAACTGGCGTATAGACGTAGCCCGCAGCCCAATGTGGCTGTAGCCAATTCAGCACCCCATCAAATAACAAATCAAATCAACATGAACCCTTCGCTCGGTGATATTGCTAGCGATGAACATGATGTCGGCTTTGATCGCTTGATGGATGACCCTTTTGCCCAGTTCGGCAGCGCCTTTATGGCAGATGAACAAGTGCAAGAAGGCAATCTGTATGACTTATTAGAAAGCGTGGCACAATATTACCAACGACAGTTGCCACATAGTCAGAAAGCACAACACTATTTCAAGCAACGTGGTTTATCGCCACAAAGCATAGAGTTTTGGCGTTTAGGTTATGCACCAGAAGATTGGCAGCATTTGGAAAAAGCCTTCCCGCAAGAAATTGAAGGTTTAAAATTACTCGGTTTAATTCGCTCCAGTGACAATGGTCGAGATTTCGATTTATTGCGTGATCGAGTGATTTTCCCAATTCGTGATGCCAAAGGCCGTGTGGTGGGTTTTGGCGGTCGTGCTTTAAATGACGAGATCAAACCCAAATACATCAACTCACCCGACTCGGACGTATTCCATAAAAATCAATTGCTGTATGGTTTATATGAAGGGCGTAAGCTCAAAGCACAAGACTGGTTGATGGTGGAAGGCTATATGGATGTGATTGCCTTGCAACAGTATGGTGTGTACGGCGCAGTAGCAACACTAGGCACTGCCAGTAATGCCGACCACTTAAATGTGTTATTTAAACAAAATCATCGCATTACTATTGCTTTTGATGGCGATGCAGCAGGACAAAAAGCCGCACGCCGCACTTTAGACATCGCTCTCCCCTTGCTAAATGATGGCCGTGAACTGAAATTCTTTGTGTTGCCCAATGAACACGACCCCGACTCACTGATTCGACGTGAAGGCTTAGAAAATTTCCAAAAGCTGTTAGAGCAAGCGCCGTTGTTATCGGACTTTGTATTTGCGCATCTGACTGGACAGCACGATGTCAGTAGCCCCGAAGGTAAAAGTTTGGTGATGGGTGAACTGCGTGAATTGACCGAACTATTACCGAAACAAGGTTCATTCCGTTATTTGCTGACTCAATCGTTCCGTGAAAAGTTAGGTTTAGGCAAACGCTTTGCTCCGCAAATCAGCCACGATGCCTCATTATCCTTTAATATTCAGACTAAAGATGAAGATTTCGCCATTGCGATTTTAATTCATCATCCGTTTCTATATATTCATTTTGAAGAATTACGTGCGGTGATTGCGCCGCAAACCCTGTTAGGGCAAATTTTGAATACGCTCAATTTGGTGTTTGAAGAACTTCCTGACGACCCAGAACTAGCGACTTATTATGTCCTCGGTGCATGTAGTCAGTATCAACACGAACTGGCTGATATTATGCAGCGCACCAATATTCAGTCGCTGATTCAATCGCCAGAGTCGGCAGATAAACTGGCTAAAGAATGTTCACTGGAACTACAAGAAAAATATTTGCGGTTGAAATTAAAAGCACCGATTTCTTTACTGGAATCGCGTAATTTGCGCCAACAACTCAATGAACTGACCAAACAAATTAGTTTAAGATTGTTGTCTTAAGCAAACTGTGTCGGCAGCTTTCACTGAAACAATATGCTCAAAATCCACCGTTACGCCCATCAGCAATTGCATCAGTTCATTTTGCGATGTGCAGCCAGTTTTCTCAAACATATATTTAAAATAAGTGCGGGTTGACTCGTAGGTAATACCACATTGCTGGGCAATTTCTTTGAGTTCCAAACCATTCACAAACCATTCACACAGCTCTAATTCACGTTTGGATAGCTTATACATTTGTTTCAAATAGGCTGTTGCCAACTGATGCTGATGCTTTGGCTCAGTCAAGAAAATCGCCACTTTTTGCTCATCCGCACTGTTTTGCGCGACATAAGCCAATTTAGATAATGGCACTATACTTAACATGAGTGCTAGCCCACCATCTGCGTCACTTAAACCTAAAATGCCACCAACAGGTAACGACTGCTGCACCGTGGTTGAACGAAACAGAGCCCCTAAAATATAGGTATTTAATTGTGCTTGTTGTTGATGATTTGCTGTTTGTAAACAGTCAAAGGCATCTATGGTCAAAGCAGATGATTTTTCTAACACCGTTTTGGCTTTTTGGTTGCTAAAAATCACACGGCTGTCGTGGTCTAAAATCAGCACTCCAACTTTTAAACAATCGAGCACATTATAAGCCTGCTGCTTTTCTTGCTTAAGTAAGGTAATTTGCCGATGAATTTGCAAAGCACGGCGTAAATGTTCCGATAAACAGCGCATTTTGGCTAAATCTTGCTGATCGAAGTCTGGCGCATTTAAGCCACGATGCACTGCAAATACCGCCCAACGAAACTTGCCATTTTCCAATAAAATACCATTGGCAGAACCAAGCCCTGAAGGTTTTACACAGCGTTGATAAAATATATATTCATCGGTGTCGGGCATATTGACATAATGCTTCCACGACGCAATAGATGGCTCACCAATACCAGCTCGCATTAACAGCGGCGCATGCAACCGCATATCTATAATTTGAATGCGTTCCTCTTGATAGGCCTGCAAGGCTTGCTCTGGAATATTATGGCTAAAGGTAAAATTGTAGGCAGGGCTCAATTGATCAATGGCGGTAAATATGGCGGATTGACATTGGGTATAGGCAGCGACATTCTGCAATACCGTATTCCATAATTCTGGTTTTAAGGCGGCATCATAAATTTGCCCAATCATTTGCTCTGTACTTAACATTGCACCCATACGTTCCATATCTATAGACTTTATTTTTATCTCACTCTTGTTCTATTTAACGCCGTAATGTGATGGATTTGAAGTTTTTTTAATAGTTTTTTAAGTGCTGCAATTTTTTGTCAACTTATGCCACTGTTGCAGCAGAACTGCGCCAATTTAACCTAGTAGACTTATTGTTTCGGTTTGCGTTCGTGCTCAAACACATACTGCAAATGCTGTTGTAGCCATTCAAAATAATCAGGATGTTCGGCTTTGGCGGCTTCTCTTAATAAAATAGAAGTCGGATGCAGCAATTTTTGAGTTAAACGATGGGCAAATTCTTGCAACACTTGCTCAGGGGCGTGTCCGTGCTGCAAAGCCTCTAAAGCATGTTGTAATTCATGTTGACGAATTTCATCACTATGCTGACGATAGTTATGAATAATACCGCTGGCTTCTTTTACTTTTTGTTGGGTAATGAGTTGAGTTACCAACTGATTGACCATAATTTCCGCTTCAACCGCCGCTTGGCGACGTTGCGCTAAATTGTCATCAATCACCGTTTGCAAGTCATCCACGCCATACAAATACACGTTATCTAAAGATTCAACTTTCGGGTCTATATCACGTGGTACCGCCAAATCGACCATCAGCATTTGTTGATAACGGCGTTTTTTTAAGGCGGCTTTGACATCCGCATAACCAATTACGGCATGCAAACTACCGGTACAACTCGATACCACATCGGCACGGTGTAAATGCTGTGCCAGTTCGCTAAAGGCAATAATTTCTGCCTCTACTTGATGGGAAATTTCATGTGCTAACAGCTCGGCTCGTTCACGACTACGGTTACAAATCAGCATTTTCCCCACGCCCATTTCGGCAAAATGTTTTGCCACCAGCGTATTCATTTCACCTGCTGCCACTACCATGACGGTGAGTTTTTCGGGATGACTAAACACTTGCGCAGCCAATTGCGCCACTGAATATCCCATAGACACCGCATGGCTGCCTACCGAGGTTTCAGAGCGAATGCGCTTGGCGGCATAAAAGGCATATTCAAAAATGCTATTTAATTCAGGAGATACCGTTCCTGCTTGTTTAGACAGTGCTAAGGCGCTTTTGACTTGACCTAAAATTTGTGGCTCACCCAACATGAGCGAATCTAAACCACTGGCAACCCGCATTAAATGACTCACCGCTTGTGCATCTTGGTAACGATACACATGATGAATCAGTTGTTTCACATCTACACCGTTGACCTGCGCCAACCACTGCAAAATACTCTCGGCATCTTCAGTCATGGCATACACTTCGGTACGGTTACAGGTCGACACCACCACCAAATCTTGCAACGACGAATGCGCTGTTTGATCCAACAATAGCGCAGCCAATCGCTCGGCATTGAAAGCGATTTGCTCACGAAGTTCAACAGAAGCAGTTTGATGGTTGACACCCAATGCAAAGAAAGACATATCAGACATCATTCCACTAAATTTATGCTATTGTGCAATATCGGTGTCATAAAAAGCATTACTTGGATCAATAAAAATTGCGTCAGCTCTATCGCCCTAAGCATTTAAACGGCAAGACGATTCGACAGTATTCTACCACATTCTTATTGTTAGGTAGCATGAGCAGTTTTGCCTCTGCACCAGCCATTCATGCCATGTACGCCGAGCAAAGTTTTGAACATGCTTTACAACAGAGTATGGTCGCCGAATTTGCCTTAGAATATGGCGATACCGCAACCGCCCTGCACAACTATACCGTGCTGGCGATTCGTAATGATTCAACCTTAATTAAACAACGCGCTTTAGATGTAGCACTGGAATACAACGACCTCCAAGCCGCCTTAGATATTGCCACGCATTGGGTTGAACAAGAACCACAAGACGTGCCTGCTTTATTTTATTTATCGCATATTGCGCTGAAAGCCCATAAATATGATTTAGCGGCTAAAACACTAGATAAAATCGTCAGCATAGACCCTAGCGCCGACTTAGAACAAATTTTGGCAGGTATTTCGCCTGAATTCGCGCAAGACCAAGAAATTCTGCGCAAAGCCTTACGTAACAGTCAGGAAAAAAATAATCCGTCTATTTTGGCGTTAATTGCAGCATTGGAAGCACAAGATGGTTTATACGTCCAAGCGCTGCAAAATATTAACCGTGCCTTAAGACAACGACCAAAATCGACCAGTTTTATTTTAATGAAAGCCAATTTGCTGATGGCTTTGCAAGATGATGCTGCCACACAACAATGGTTTGCCAAAGCCAGTCAAAACAATCCCAAAAATATTGATCTGCGTTTAGCCGAAGCACGCTATTACATTCAAATGAATCAACAACAACGTGCTTTAAGCAAACTCGAAAGCATTATTAAAGATCATCCCAAAGCCGAAGAAGCCTTGTTTATTGCAGGTTTGACCAGTATCGACCTGAAACAAGACCAAAAAGCCGAACAATATTTGGTGGAATTACGCAGTTCCGCCAAATACCAAAATGAAGCCTATTACTATTTAGCCATTAACGCACAGCGCAAACAGCACTACGAAACGGCACAAACGTATTATCGTATGGTTGGTGGCAGTTTATATATGGTGTCGCGGCGCAATATGCTGAGTATTTTTGAAAAACAAGGTCAACTGGATGATGGCTTGCGCTTTTTAACTCAAGAACGGGTCAATTACCCACTTCACGCCAGTTTTCTGTATCAAGCACAAGCCGATATTTTAAAAAAAATGGGCAATAAAAAAGCGGCGTTGGCCTTGTTAGATGAAGCCATTCAAGCCCTGCCCGATGACCCCGAACTAATTTATGCAGAAGTACTACTGCTCGACCCGTATGCCGACCGAGATAAATTAGATCAAACCCTAAAACAGTTGTTGCAACTTGAGCCGAACAGCCCAACTTATCTCAATGCCTATGCCTATACCCTCGCCTTGCAAAATCGCCGCTTAAAAGAAGCACGACTATATGCCGAGCGAGCGCTGAATTTTGCGCCCGAGCAAGCCTCTATTTTAGACACTTTGGGTTATATTGCCTTTTTACAAAATGATTTCGACACCGCGGTTAAGGTACTGGGGCAGGCGTATACTTTAAGTCAAAACCCCAACATTGGCATTCGCTATGCCAAAGCTTTATATATGCAAGGTGCGCTACCGCAATTTAGTGAAGTGTTACAACAGCTGAAAAAAAATCATGCCAATCATCCACAATTACAGCAACTTGATAGTCTAATCTTACCTGTCAATATCAAAAAGAGTTAAGTTCATGTCTGTGTTTTCAAAATTCTGTCTTGCACTATGTAGTAGTAGCCTGCTGTTTTTAACGGGTTGTCAGCATTTGATTAAATCCAATGCAACAGTAACTGCCCCGCAACTACAAGATGAAAACAACTTCCATTTACAAGGCAAAATTGGCGTGCGTACACCGCAACAATCTGGCAGTGCCTTTTTTACTTGGACACAACAGCAAGAACAATTTGAGATTGAACTAACAGGTATCTTAGGCGTTGGCAAAACCCAGATTCAAGGTCAAGCCGGCGAAGTCACGCTCAATAGCGCCAAAACTGGTTTAATTACTGCAACCACAGCAGAAGAATTACTGCAAAAAGCCACTGGCTGGCAAGCACCAATTAGCCATCTAACCTATTGGGTGCAAGCCAAAACCGCCACAGCGGCAGCAAGCATCAGTCTTGATGAACACAATCGTTATACGCAACTGCAAGAAGATGGTTGGATGGTCGATTTCAGCTATCAAGGCGAGCAAAAACTGCCCAACAAACTCATTATGAAACAAATGCTTGCAGAAGATCAAGAAAACCGTATTACAATGCTGATTCAAAACCGATAACGTAGATTATGCGATGATTCGAGTCCCGTCCCCAGCCAAAATAAACTTATTTCTGCATATCACAGGTCGCCGTAAAAATGGTTATCACGAACTACAAACCATTTTCCAACTGATTGATTTATATGACTGGATGAGTTTTGAAATAACTCAAGATGATTCCATTAAAATTGAAGGTTTGGCGGCGGTACAACTTGAACAAAATTTAATTTATCGCGCTGCACAACTATTACTCCCACATGCAAAACAGCCATGTGGCTTGAATATTCACATTGAAAAAAATATTCCCATGGGGGCAGGATTAGGAGGTGGTTCATCCAATGCCGCCACCACGCTCATTGTGCTGAATCAACTGTGGCAATGTGACCTCACAGAACAACAATTGGCAGCCTATGCGCTGCAGCTCGGTGCGGACGTACCAATCTTTGTTTTTGGTCGCAACGCATGGGCCGAAGGCATTGGTGAACAGCTCTCATTCATCGACTTAAGCCCAAAACAATATATCGTTTTAAAACCTGATTGTTTTATCAGCACTCAACAGCTTTTTTCACAAAAATCGTTGACAAGAGATTCTAAGATCACTACATTTTGCGCCTATCAGTTAGAACCTTCGCTGTTTGGAAATAACTTTGAGCCTTTGGCACGACAGTTGTATCCAGAAGTTGAAGAAGCAATGCACTATTTAGATCAATTTGGTCAGGCAAAGCTTACAGGTACAGGTGCTTGTGTTTTTATTGAAGTCACTGCGGAAATGAACTTAGAACAAATTTTGCAACATGCACCCTGCCAAGCCTACTTGGTCAATGCACTAGCAGAATCACCACTAAGACATTTCAGCATGATACGTTAGGGGCGTCGCCAAGTGGTAAGGCACCGGGTTTTGATCTCGGCATCCGTTGGTTCGAATCCAGCCGCCCCTGCCAATTTTCACCTGTAAACATCTGCATTAGGGGCGTCGCCAAGTGGTAAGGCACCGGGTTTTGATCTCGGCATCCGTTGGTT
>SSHD01000002.1 GCA_008017255.1 Acinetobacter sp. | reverse complement strand
GTTACCTGGTGGCTCGTTCATCTGACCGTAGACCATTGCTACTTTGTCTAGAACGTTTGAGTCTTTCATCTCGTGATAGAAGTCGTTACCTTCACGAGTACGCTCACCAACACCAGCAAACACAGATAAACCTGAGTGAGCTTTCGCGATGTTGTTAATCAACTCCATCATGTTTACAGTTTTACCAACACCAGCACCACCGAACAAACCAACTTTACCACCTTTCGCAAACGGGCAAAGTAAGTCAATGACTTTAATACCAGTTTCTAGAAGGTCAGTAGAAGCAGCTTGTTCTGCATAAGAAGGTGCTTGACGGTGAATCGGCAAACGCGCTTCAGTTGCAACTGGGCCTGCTTCGTCGATTGGGCGACCAAGTACGTCCATAATACGTCCCAATGTCGCCGTACCCACTGGTACAGAAATTGGAGCGTTAGTGTTGATAACGTTCAAACCACGCTTAAGGCCTTCAGTAGAACCCATTGCAATAGTACGAACTACGCCATCACCAAGCTGCTGCTGAACTTCTAATGTAGTTTCAGTACCATCAACTTGGAGAGCGTCATAGATCTTTGGAACACTGTTGCGTTCAAACTCGACGTCGATAACCGCGCCGATGATCTGAATGATACGACCGCTACTCATTGCTGTCTCCTCAATTCAAAATAATGTTAAACGGCAGCGGCACCACCAACGATCTCAGAAATTTCCTGAGTAATCGCGGCTTGACGCAGCTTGTTATAAATAAGTTGTAGGTTCTTGATGAGGTCCCCTGCATTGTCTGTCGCTGCTTTCATAGCGACCATACGTGCAGATTGCTCACAGGCGACGTTTTCAATCACGCCCTGATAAACCATAGACTCGATATAGCGAACCAACAAACCATTGAGCAGTGATTCTGCTTCTGGTTCGTAAATATAATCCCAACCATAAGTACGGTTGAGGTCATCGCTTTCTGACGCTGCTGCCAATGGAACAAGTTGTTCAACTTTCGGCTGTTGAGTCATGGCATTGACAAAACCATTTGAAACGAGATAGATACGATCTAATTCGCCTTTATCAAATGCATCAAGCATCACTTGAACAGAGCCAGTTAACTGTTCCAAACTCGGCGCATCACCAAGTTGAGTCGTTGCACCAAGAACTTTACCGCCGTAGCTCTTAAAAAACGAAACCGCTTTTTGACCAATCAAAGCAAATTCAACTTCAATTGACTGCTGTTGTTGTGCTTTGACATGCTGCACAACTTTCTTGAACAAGTTAATGTTCAAGCCACCGGCCAAACCACGATCTGAAGACACCACAATATAACCCACGCGCTTTACAGGGCGATCAATCATATAACGATGTTTATATTCAGGGTTGGCTTGTACCAAGTGAGCAATTACACGGCGCATATTATCGGCATACGGACGGCCCTGAGCCATGCGCTCTTGCGCACGACGCATCTTAGAAGCTGCTACCATCTGCATCGCGCGAGTAATCTTTTGCGTGCTCTTGATACTAGCTACTTTGGCGCGAATTTCTTTTAAATTTGCCATACGCTTAACCTAGTATTCGAAAGCCCTTTCGAGCTTTCGAAGGTTGATCCGTGAACCAAACTTAACTAAAGATAAACTTAGTAAGTTTGAGTCGCTTTGAAGCTCTCAATACCTGATTTGATTGCTGCTTCGATGTCTTTGTTATAATCACCAGTTTCATCGATCTGTTGCATTAACGCAGCATGTTCTGAACGGAAGTAAGAAATTAACGCAGCATCAAAGTCTACGATTTTCTTCACTTCTACATCAGCCATATAGCCTTCGTTAGATGCATATACAGAAACAGCTTGGTCAGCAATTGAGTAAGGAGCATATTGTTTTTGCTTCATTAACTCAGTTACACGTTGACCATGCTCAAGTTGCTTACGGGTTGCTTCATCAAGGTCAGAAGCAAACTGAGCAAACGCAGCCAATTCACGATATTGTGCTAAAGCAGTACGGATACCACCAGACAATTTCTTGATGATCTTGGTTTGTGCAGAACCACCAACACGTGATACCGAAATACCCGCGTTCACCGCAGGACGAATACCCGCGTTGAATAATGATGTTTCTAAGAAGATCTGACCATCAGTAATCGAAATTACGTTGGTTGGTACGAATGCAGATACGTCACCCGCTTGAGTTTCAATAATCGGTAATGCAGTTAATGAACCCGTTTGGCCCTTAACTTCACCTTTGGTGAATTGCTCAACATAGTCAGCTGACACGCGCGAAGCACGCTCAAGAAGACGTGAGTGAAGATAGAATACGTCACCCGGATACGCTTCACGACCTGGTGGACGACGTAATAACAATGAAATTTGACGATACGCAACTGCTTGCTTAGACAAATCATCATAAATAATGAGTGCATCTTCACCGCGGTCACGGAAATATTCGCCCATTGTACAGCCAGAATACGGAGCCAAATACAACATTGCTGCTGGATCTGCTGCCGCTGCTGCAACTACAGTGGTATACGCCATAGCGCCAGTTTCTTCTAGCTTACGTACCACGTTAGCGATGGTCGATTGTTTTTGACCAATCGCAACGTATACACATTTAATGCCAGAGTTTTTCTGAGCGATGATCGCATCGATCGCCATTGCTGTTTTACCAGTCTGACGGTCACCAATGATCAACTCACGTTGACCACGACCTACTGGGATCATTGTATCTACTGATTTATAACCAGTTTGTACAGGTTGATCCACTGATTGACGCCAAATTACGCCTGGTGCTACTTTTTCAACAGCATCAGTTAATTTTGCATCAATAGGGCCTTTACCATCAATTGGGTTACCCAAAGCATCTACTACACGGCCTAAAAGTTCTGGACCAACCGGAACTTCTAATACACGACCTGTGCAACGAGCTTTTTGACCTTCTTGAAGGCTTAAGTAGTTACCTAAAACAACGACGCCCACTGAATCCTGTTCTAGGTTCAGTGCCATACCAAATAAGCCGCCGTCGAATTCGATCATCTCACCGTACATTGCATCTGCAAGGCCGTGAATACGCACAATACCGTCGGAAACCATCACAATGGTCCCTTCGTTCTTGGCGGTCGCGCTGGTGTCCAGATCGCCGATACGCTGTTTAATGAGCGCACTGATCTCGGATGGATTCAGTTGTTGCATTGCGCTATACCTCAATCTTTTAGTAGTTCAGTCTTCTTCTAAGCAGTAATTTTTAAAAAATTACGCAAGAAGGCGAGTCCGCATTTTTTCAAGCTTGTTACGCGCAGAATCATCTATCACTTGGTCGCCTGCACGAATAACCACACCAGCAATAAGCTCTGGTTTAACTTCTACAGAAACATTTACCGCAGCTTCGAATTTTTTCTCTAACGCATGAGTAAGAAGTTGTTCCTGTACAGAAGTTAATGGGAATGCTGATTCAATTACAACATCCACAGTATTGTTATTCTGTGATTTGAGTTGTTCAAATTCCGCTTCAATTTCAGGTAACAAAGCCAAACGGCCGTTATCTGCAAGCAAGGTCAAAAAATTTGACACTGCAGTAGATTGTTGTTCACCTAAAACTTTCGCAAAAACACTTACTTGTTCAGCAGGTGTCAACTCAGGGCGATTCAAATAAGCTGAAAATGCTCCGTCTTGCACTGTAGCACCAAGCAATTGCAATGCAGCCGACCAGTTGTCGATTGCATTTTGCTCAGATGCATAAGCAAAAGCCGCTTTAGCGTAAGGGCGTGCCAACGTTAAGAGTTCAGCCATATTTCACGCCTCGCTTAAAGTTTAGCAGCCAGCTGAGTCAGCATGGCATGATGAGCTGCAGCGTCAACTTGTTGGTTCAGAATTTTTTCTGCGCCAGCAACTGCCAAAGCAGCAACTTGTTGACGTAATTCTTCGCGTGCAGCATTGATGTCTTGATCAACAGTTTCTTTCGCCTGTTGACGAATACGCTCACCTTCAGCAGATGCTTGGGTACGCGCTTCTTCGACCAATTGTGCCGCACGACGGTTCGCTTGTTCGATCAATTGAGCCGCTTGCGCTTTTGCTGCATCTAGCTCAGCTTTGACTTGTGATTGTGCATCCGCAAGGTCAGCTTTCGCTTTTTCAGCAGCGTTTAAGCCATCAGCGATTTTACGCTGACGCTCACTAATCGCATTGATTAGTGGTGGCCATACAAATTTCATGCAGAATGCGACAAACATCGCAAATGCAATCGCTTGGCCAATCAATGTGAGGTTGATATTCATTGCTATTCCTCAAATAGTTGATTTCGGAATGTAGCGAATTAACCCAATAAGCCGATGAACGGATTTGCGAAGATAATGAACAAGCCAATACCAACACCGATCATAGGCACAGCATCAAGAAGACCCGCGATTAAGAACATACGAGTTTGAAGTTGTGGAGCAAGTTCTGGTTGACGAGCTACAGCTTCAAGGAAGCGACCGCCTAAAAGACCAAAACCAATTGCAGTACCTAATGCGCCGAACGCGATTAAAAGAGCAGCTGCAACAGCAGATAAGCCAACTACTAAATCCATGAAAAAATCCTCAGAGGTTGAGTTTAAATCAAACAAAAAAACTGTAGCTCAACCGCCTTAGTGCAGCTGAGCCATATTCATTAATGCTTTTCGGTAGCCATACTCATGTACACGATAGTCAGCATCATGAAAATGAATGCTTGTAACGTGATAATAAGAATATGGAAGATCGCCCAAGGCACAGACAACGCCCATTGTACCCAGAAAGGTAGTAATGCGATTAAGATGAAGATTAACTCACCTGCATACATGTTACCGAACAGTCGAAGTGCCAATGAAATTGGACGTGCAATAAAAGTTACAAGTTCAAGTAAAATATTTACAGGAATAAGTAAAGCTTTTAGCAATGGGTTACTTGGGTTAAATGGGTTAAGTGCAAATTCTGCACCAAAGCCTACAAGCCCTTTTTCACGAATGCTATAGAAAATAGTTAACGCAAATACTGACAATGCCATACCCAAAGTTACGTTAGGGTCAGTAGTTGGAACAATTTTAAAGTAAACGTGGTGAGGATCCATACCAAACACGTGTGCACCAATCAATTGAGCTGTATACGGGATAAAGTCAACTGGGATTAAATCCATTAAGTTCATGAGGAAAATCCACACGAAAATGGTTAATGCTAGTGGTGCAATTAAGCGTGATTTGCCATGGAATGTATCGCGAACGCTTGAGTCAACAAACTCGATAATCATTTCAATTGCAGATTGGAATTTGCCAGGGATACCAGCATTTGCAGCTTTCGCAACAATCCAGAACAACAAACAGAAAATCAAACCAAGACCGATTGACCAACCCATCGAATCCAAGTGAATAGCAGTGAACCCCATATCTTTAGCTTCAGCAGCAGTCTCAGCCAACTTCCACGTACCGTCTGGCATTTTGCCATAAGTCATGTTGGTCAAGTGATGCTGAATATACTCAGACGAGGTAAGGGTATGTTCTTCAGCAGCCATAAATCACACCTGGTTAATGTCAAATACTAAATTAGAAATTTAACGAACATCGCGTGCTGCTTGATATCTCGTTAAAGTTCTAAAAAAACTTCATTTTTGTTGTTTCTACGCCTATTTTTGTAATCGTGCAGCCAACAAAGGCGCAAACCACGACATACACTGAACAAGAATGAAACCACAAAACAATGCAACCGCTGACAACGGCTTAACATTGCTTAAAATCAAAATGAAACCAACGATCACTATTGCAAATTTGCCCATCATGCCCTGATACATGTTCATCAGAACTTGTTTGGATGCACGTGCTCCTGCTGCCCGAAAAGATTGCCATGAAAAGTAACTGCAGGCTAGCCAACAGACTAAAGCTCCTAAAGCTGCACTGAGTGCTGCCGTCGTATCTTTAATTATCCACGCAATCAAGGCTGAAACAGGAATCATTAGTGCTTGTAAAAGGACCAAAGCTTTCGCTAATCGTCGGTCAATCAAGCGACTAGTTCGGCTCATTTTTTGCTCACTTACACACTAACAACTTGACAAGTTTTGGTGATGATCGTTTTGAATCGGTGCATTATAGAGTTACACCCCTGAACATGCAATCTTTTATCGTTTGAACTGGATTTTTTCCTGCGCAATTTTTTTGTGCTTTAAGCTAATGATGTTTTATTTTTCCGATCAATTTTGCGCACTTAATACACATTTGTCGGCTTTTGCAGCCAATTTTTTCCATGCGACAACAAAGTCTTGTTCACCACGCAAGGTTTCATCCACCGTCTGAAACAACACTGGCTGCAATTTTTGGTATTGGCTACTGTTAGCAGAGCTTTCTGCCAATAAACACATTTGCGTTTTCGGGCGACTGTCTTTTAAGTATTTAATTTGGCTAATGGTCGGCGCAATATGCGGGTCATTGGTAAGAGCACCAGCAAATTTTAAATTCAAAGCACGTTCTAAATATTGGTAAGCATCGTGATACGACCAATACGGCTTGGCGTTATTGCTGCTGTCATATTGCTGTGCGGCTTGACGCATCTGTAAGGCAAAGTTTTTGGCATTGCCCAAATACTGCACTTTATGGGCTGGATATTGTTGTGAACGCAAGGTGGCAATAAAAAAGGCCATTCGTACCGCATTGTTCGGGTCGAGCCAAACATGGCTGTCTACAGTATTTGCCAGTGGCGCACCACGCAAATTACGCTGCGGCAAAGTGGTTAAAATGCCCATATCGAGCAACGCCACCGCTTTTGAGTTTTGACTGAGTAATTTTTCTAAGGGTGCTTCGTGCGCTTTACCCAACCACAGCACTAAAGATGCCTCTTGTATGGCTTTACGATGCGCAGGAGTTAAATGCACATCATGCCCTGTTTGATCTACCAGTAATAACTGCGGTTGTTCTACGCCTTGAGTCACGGCTTGCGCAATTAAGTAAATTGGATGGGTGGATACCACTAAACCTTGTGACCACGCCCAGCTACTCAAGCTAGAAAACACTACAAATAACAGCGACCGCAACATCAGCATAGAACCCAGAAAACAAAACGTGTTATAGTATAACAGAAGTTGCCAAACTCCTAAGCCTATTTTGGGCTTTGCGCAATGGCCACCGCTACGACCAATAGACAAGATGTAATGGTAGGATTGCATGCTATGCTATTGCTGCTGTTGATTTTTCACAGCTGCGCGCAACAACAATGAGGTTATTTATGGGTTCTTGTTCACATGGACATGACAATGCTTTGCATGGCGTGCATGGGCATCACGATATTCAAGCACGGCTGATGCAGGCAGAAGCCCTCTGCGCTGCGCTTGGTGCACGCCTCACCCCATTGCGTAAAGAAGTACTGGAACTGATTTTAAATGCCACTGCACCCGTCGGCGCTTATGATTTATTGGCTAAAATTAAAGGTCAAGCTGACCGCCCTGCTGCGCCACCTACGGTGTATCGCAGCCTAGACTTTTTATTAGAAAAAGGTCTAATCCATCGCCTGACCTCTATTAATGCTTATATTCCCTGTTGTCATCCGCGTGAAGGGCATCAAGCGGCATTTTTGATTTGCATTAAATGTCATGCGGTAGCTTCTTTTACCGTCACTGGGATTACGCAAATCTTGACTAAATAAAAAGAATTAAGGTACTCAATCATTGGATTACAATCAATTTGGTTATCTATCAGAGGAACTTTAGAC